>CAZIQW010000001.1:0-1581 GCA_964541585.1 uncultured Dehalococcoidales bacterium
AGATGGAATCTCGTGACTGGAGTTCAGACGTGTGCTCTTCCGATCTAAGGTATGGTGCTGTAGAGCATCTCGGCAACACCTCCACCACTGGCAGTGGCGTTTATATCCAGCAGTTTGATACCCTTTAGCTGGCTGCTAATACTGATTAATCGTTCCATTTTCTGGGTGCCCACAATCTGGGCGTATGTCTCCAGAGAAGGTACTGAGAAGGGGCGGAAGTCTTTTCGCTTGCTGTAAACAGTACCATCGGGAAGAGGGGGGGTCTTGCCGGTCTTATCCGTCATTCATGTTCTCCGTTTTTATTTTACTGGATAAATCGCTTAGAAATAATACCGGATACAAGCTTTATCTTATCCTGAAACGGAATGTAGCGTCAACTGTCTGAATTCTTTAACTGGTTATTCAGACAGGGTTTACTTTTACTTTCCTTTGCTCTTCTTGCCTGCTCTGGTGTTCTTCGGGCCTTTTCTCAGATAAGAGGTGGTCTGTTTCATTGCCTTCTTGTTGCTTGCTTTCTTCGCCAATTGCTTACTCCTGTTCAGTCAATTAATTCCGGTTATTTCCGTACTGGGAAAAGAAAAACACCGGTCCGTCAACGCTGTCCTGGACGTCCAGCACCGTATTATCTACCAGGGAAATTACATCCGGCTCCAGCAGCAATACCTTGGCTCCCTCATGCTCCACTACCTGGTCGTGATTGTCTGCTTTGCTCAATACCAGCTCTATCTGCCCGGATGGTTCCCTTAACATTCTCAGCCCTACCTCCGGGTCATCCGTGTGGGTTTCCAGAATCTCTTTCAGTTGTTGTTTGGCCTTCTCGGTTACTGTTAACATCGTTTTCCTCCTTTCCGGAATATTCATACAGCGGGTTCCTGAAGCTTCATTCTGAATTAATTTGGCTTGAACTATTTGCCTTTTCATCCTGTTCTCTCGTATCCGTTTTCAGGAAAAACCCGGTGTCAGCTCCTTCCATCCAGTCAAGCTGGTAATCACGGATATGAGCAACCGTGGATGGGTCCAGAAGCAGCTTTAAATCATTCAGGTCTATAACCGTATCGTTTTCATACTGCCTGTCGAGCCTGATATTAAAGGCAGCCATGTCGGGGCTGCCGGGGGTGGCGGACAGCCTGAACCCGATGCTGGTCTCAAAGCATTTGTGCAGAAACTGCTGCTTCAGTTTTTCGGCAGCTTTTTCGGTAACGGTAAACATCGCACTCACTTCCCTTCAAGAGTTATTATTAATTGCATCAAATCCATTTTGGGTTACTGTGTGGGTAACCTTTATCTCTTTAAATCCGATCAAAGCCCTGTTTGCCATGTCCATTTTTCACCTGTATCGCCGTGCCCTGCTATAATCTGCGGTTTGTCTCCAGCTTATCGGAAGGAACGTTCAGCTTTAGATTGGACTCTGTTACCTCAATCACATCCTGCGGCGACAGGATTAAGTCGCCCGCAGGCGAACATCCCCGTACCACGAATTTGCTGACTTCTCCTGACCAGGAATTGCGAATCACGCGGTCTACTGTACCCAATACCGTGCCGTCAGTGTCTATCACCTCAATGCCATACTTAATATCCCTC
>CAZIQW010000001.1:1591-7780 GCA_964541585.1 uncultured Dehalococcoidales bacterium
TCCATCGTCTTAGATTCCTTTACATCAATTATTTTCTTTTGTTGATTGATGATTTCCGGGACAATATTCTGTATGCTTAAATGATAGACTTTAATTCCCCGGGAGGCATGATGCATCCGGATTATATTCAAAATGCAGAAAGGGTTATTTTTTAGTAACCCTTTCTGCATTACCGAAGCGAATATTGATGACGGGTCACCTGAGGGCTCTGCTGAAATCGAGACAGGGCTCAGGTAATCTCAGCAGAGCCAGTGCTCCCTCCGTCGACGGGCTGAAGCAAAAATCAGGAATACACAGGGTAGAGAAAGCTATAGAATTTCAACAAGCTCAATCTCAAAGGTCAGGTCTTCTCCTGCCAGAAAATGATTGGCGTCCACCGTTATCATGGTATCGGTGACCTCAATAACGGTCACTAATACCACACTTCCATCTACCTGGCTAACCATTTGCAGCTGCTGGCCGACCTCCGGCTCCAGGTCTTCGGGGAGCATTTCCCGCTCTACTTCAATTATCAGGGCATCATCTCGCGGCCCATAGGCCTGGTCTGTCGGGATTTCAACCGTCTTCGATTCTCCTGCCTGCATCCCAGTGACAGCTTCTTCAAAGCCTGGAATTATCATACCTTCGCCTATGGTAAACTCCAAAGGATCGTTCCCGGCAGATGTATCAAACACGGTGCCATCTTCCAGCATACCGGTATAGTGAACCCTGACGGTATCACCGTTACTTGCCACGGGTGTATCCGTATCCCCGGTACACCCTGCCAGCAGTCCTGAGGCCACCAGCAGGATTCCTAATAGAACCAGGCCTTTCTTGATTATCATAATTCCCCCCCAATCCATTTTGCTTCGGGATAAGAACCAGCGGCAGCTTTTGGCTTTCCCTGAAGCACCACCAGGAAACCAATGATTCCGTGTACTGAAAATAACCCGGTTCCAGTCTCCTGACATGATGTATTTATAATGTTTTAAAAAATGCAAAAAGGGTTTTTAACCCTTTTTACGGTATGAGCACAATATTAAATGCCTGTTTCAGTCTACTTTATTGTTCAACTGTCATCAATCTGGAATGCCAGGCCTTCGCGTACCGCGTAGGCGGCTGCCTGCTGCCGGTTACGAAGATTCAGCTTTTCCAGGATATTCTTGAGATGAACTCGTACGGTGTTTTCGGTAACAAACAATGTTCCGGCTATCTCTTTATTGGTATCCCCCCGGGCCAGCAACTTCAAGACTTCCGTTTCTCTTTCCGACAAAGCGGTCTTTCCGGGAGTCCTCTCAATCCCCGGAGAAGGCAGCCTGTCAGCAAGCTTGGAAGCCAGAGGAGGAGATACAATAACCTGTCCCTTTTCTATCAAATCAATAGATTTGACCAGGTCACCGACTTTCATGTCCTTGGACAGATAGCCTGCGGCTCCGGCCTTTATGGCGGCGCTGAGGTGTTCCTGATTCTCGGAATGAGTAAACATGGCGACTTTAACTGCCGGGGATGATTTGCGTATTTCAGTGGTGATATTAATGCTATCGTATTCCGGAATATTGCTGTCAATCAGGACGACATCGGGTTCAGTCTCTTTGACTTTGCCGATAACCTGCTGGCTGTTCGAGCATAGAGAGACTACCTGAATTTCTTCCTGGGCCTCTAATAGCATTGCCAGGCCTTCACGGAAGATTTCGTTATGGTCTGCCAGAAGCACCTTTATGGGAGCCATATTCCCCCTCAAATATGACAATCTGCGCCAAACGCCATATTTCAATAGTCTAACATTCTGCTATAGACCGGTCAAATTACTGATTACCAGCAGATTCAGCTTTGTAGCATCGGCATCATGGTGTTATACTGAAAATAAAATTTGAAAGGTACGAGCCCTATGTCGAATTTGGAGATGGATGAAGGGGCGGAGTATATCGGATTCCGGGAGGCTCTGGAGCTGGTGCTGACCAATACCGTTCCCCAGAAGGTGGATGTTCTGCCGCTGGCTTCCTGCAGCGGGTATGTCTGTGCCGAAAACGCGGTGGCGGCAGTGGACAGCCCCACCAATAATGTTTCTCTTAAGGATGGTTTTGCCGTCAGGTCCCGTGACGTAGCCGGCGCATCCCCGGAGCATCCTGTAAAGCTGAGTGTCATCGGTTCGGTTTTTGCCGGATCCAGATTTGATGGACGGATTTCCAGCGGTCAGGCGGTTAAAATTTGCTCCGGCTCTCCGGTGCCTGAAGATACAGAAGCTGTAGTATCTTCCGAGTTTTGCGATGAATTAGGTTCTGAAATATGGGTTAAAGCAACGGCGGATGCCGGCAGGAATATATTTTTTGCCGGAGAAGATGTTAAGTCCGGTACAGTAATTCTGGAAAAGGGGAAAGTACTCCTTCCCGCTCGCCTGGGTTTGGCTGCAGCCGGCGGAATGAGTCAATTAAAAGTCTACCGGAAGCCAAAGGTCGCCCTTATTGCAATAGGTGATGAGGTTATCGCCCCTGGACAAAATCTCCGGGAGGGACAGCTTTATGCCAGCAACATGGTCAGTATCGGAGCCTGGTTGGCCAGCTATGGCATATCTTATATAACATCCGTAACGGTCGATGATTCGGAATCAATCCGTAACGAACTGATAAGATTGTTTCCCGAATCAGATGCTATAATTACCAGTGGCGGAGCCTGGGGAAGTGAGCGCGATCTCATAGTCAGCGTGCTCGACAGTTTGGGATGGAAAAGATATTTTCATCACGTGCGTATCGGACCCGGTAAAGGCATCGCTTTCGGGACATGGAAAGACAGGCCGGTGTTCTGTTTGCCGGGTGGACCGCCCAGTAATGAAATGGCCTTCTTACAGCTGGCGCTTCCCGGCATTTTGCATATGGCCGGTCAGACCGGAAGTCCGTTTTTTTCTGTTTCAGCCCGCTTGACCCTGGATGTAAATAGCCGGCATAGAGCCTGGACGGAATTTAAAAAATGCACGCTGGATAAGGATATGGAGGGCAACTATGCGGTGACTCCGTATTTTGAGGTCAGCCGGTTAAAATCCATGGCGGATTCCACCTGTTTGATCAGCAAACCGGAAGGCGTTGATTTCCTTTCTGCCGGTCAGATAGTTCCGGTACAGATAATGGTCCCGGCTTTTGTCGATCCTGGACTATAGATTGTCTATAATCTGTTCCAGTGGATAACCCAGGATACGATCGAGCTCTTCTTTCACCGACTTGGCACGTTTCTGGCGCTGTAAGACAATGGCTTCGACTTCGGGATTGGAACCGCAGCGGTTAAAGGAAGATTGATAACGTTCCTCAAGAGAGACCAGTTTATCTCCTTTGACAAATTTGTCTGCCAGGTATACTATTTTGGATTCTAAAGAGACCTCTTCGTTTCCCTGCCCTAAATCCGTATGAACTGAAACGATTTTTCCTGTTTTCGCGAAACCCATTTCGCTTAGCCAGCGTCCTCCGGTTATATCATGTTCGAATTTCCCTTTAGCGATATCATGAAGCATGGCAGCAGCATGTATCACATCCAGGTCCGGATTTTGTCCGGCCTTTACGAGAGATTTTCCGATATTATCCGCTACTTCGGCCACTTTAATGCAGTGAAGGCGTATATTGTAAGGTACCTGACAGATATCCGTCAGGATTATTTCAGATTCCTCTTCGGTAGGGATTTCGTAGAAATGAAATCGTTTCTGGAGTCTGGCGTAGTCGTCCGGGGTATCGATATCCAGGAGTATGTTGTTGTCGGGCACGTTGATTTCCAGGGCCAGCTTTTCGTGAGAGTCCAGAATTTCTTTCAAATTTCCCTCTCTTTTCCAGCCCAGGATTGTGGGGCGCAGGACTACCGGGATTAGCGGCGGATGTCCTCGCTTTTTGCCGAATACCGGAAAGATGATTTTCTCTGGATTTTCTCTGAATTTTTCCAGCAGCATCTTAATAGTAGACGGCCTCACCAGTGGAATGTCTACCGGCATGATGAAAAAGGCCTCGTAGCCGGAGCCGAGAGACTGCAGTCCTGCCTGAATAGAAGTAAACATTCCCTGATGGTAATCGGGATTATTAATAATCTGAACACCCGTGTTTTTAATACCGGAACGGAGTTTTTCCTGCTGCCAGCCGGAAACCAGTAAAACGTCGACGCTATTTTGTGAAAAAAGAGAAATTAAGCGGTCGGTGATGGTCTTACCCCCGATAGACAGCAGGGGCTTAAATTGCTGCATCCTGGTGGAATATCCGGCCGCCAGGATAATGGCGCATGATTTCACGAATTCTGCCTCGCTCGTTCACTGATTAGCTCTCCGGTTATGCTGACGGCTATTTCCTCCGGGGTTTCGGCATTAATCGCCAATCCGATAGGGGAGTGCACTTGCTCCAGTTCTTCTTTTTTGAACCCCTTTGCCATAAGTGAATCGTAAATGGTATCTCTTTTCCTGCGGCTGCTTATCATCCCGATGTAACCGGCATCAGTTTTCAGCGATTGTTCCAGGACTACGCTATCAAACTGATGTCCCCGTGTCAGGATTACGATAAATGAGTCCGTATTTACCGGCAGTCCGTCAAGAGCGTGATTGAAGTCTTCGATAACGCGAACCTCATCGGCATCCGGAAAGCGTTCGGTGCAGGCGAACTCCGCCCGGTCGTCTATCACAATTACCTTGAAACCTACCAGAGAAGCCATATGAGCTGTTGGCACGGCAACATGACCGGCGCCGAAAATATAGAGGGTCTTCAGCTTTCGTACCGGGTCTATCATCACGCGGGTATCTTCAAAAGCAATAACGGTGGTTGAAGATACGTTATGCAGCTCACTCCGGATATATTCTATAACGGTATCCGGTAGAGTGCATTTCCCTGCTATCTTACCGTCCGGAAACAGCAGAAAGCGGTTGATAATTTCAACGAACTGGTTTACAGGATGGAAATGGGTTAGAAAGAAGCAATATTTCCCGGAGCGGACAGCCCCATGCCACAGTCGGAAAAATTCCTGATTTTCCGTGGTTGCCGGTATATAATCCAGCAGTATCTGGACATTTCCGCCGCAAATCATGCCTGATACATTCCCGTTTTTCCCGGTAAGGTCGAAGTCCAGCAGTTTTGATTGAGCCGTGGACAGAATACCCCGGGATTCTTTGATAGTCGTGGCTTCCAGTAGTCCTCCTCCAATTGTGCCCCAGCTTCCGTTTATATTGATTACCATCCGGGTGCCGTTATGCCTGGGGGAAGAGCCCTGCATGTTGATAATAGACGCCAGTATTACCGGGGACTTTTTCTCCAGTAAATTGCAGATTATTCCGATAATATATTCCGTATTGTCCATTAATTCTTCTCCTGTAAGCTTCCCTGCATATTCCGCTTTTTGTAATAGATTATAACAGATTTATTCAATCGGCAGTTTGAGTTATATTTTATAGCCATAATTACTGATTAATAATACGTTGTTTTATGGACATAAAGTATACTTAGGTTAGTTATAATCAAATTAAGTGAGTTAAGGCTACTCTCCATGCCAGGAAATGATTGCGGCAACAACATAAGTATATAGCGGGAGGAAGAGGATGGCAACCAGAGGCAGAAGCTATATGATGACAACCAGTGGAGTGGCTAAAATGCTGCATGTACATATTAATACAGTAAGACGCTGGAGTAATCAGGGCATACTAAAGCCTTATCGAATTGGTCCCCGGGGTGACCGGAGATTTATAAGAGATGATATCACTCATTTCCTTACTACTCCTCAATATCTGGGAAATTCGGGAAATGGTGATAAATATCCTGTCAAGAAAAGCTGAGAGGGGGCTCTGGTTGGTTGAATCAGGTTAAGCGGGGAAGAACGATTAATAATATGTGGGGTATAACTTATTAGAGATTGTGCGTTATTGTTAACCCTTCCCCGCTTGCCCCCAACTTTTCTCTCATTCCACAGTTACACTCTTAGCCAAGTTCCGTGGAAAATCTACCGGACATCCTTTACACCGGGCTACAAAGTAGGCTATAAGCTGTAAAGCCACCGTGTTAATAATGGGTGAAAATATATTGTGAACGTGAGGCACCCTGATTACCATGTCGACCAGTGATTCCATGGATTCATCTTCTTCATCAGCCAGGCCAATCACCGGTGACTGCCGGGCTTTAATCTCTTTTATATTACTTATCATAGAATTATAAACTTCACTCTGGGAGATCGGAAGAGCACACGTCTGAACTCCAGTCACCGCTC
>CAZIQW010000001.1:7790-10268 GCA_964541585.1 uncultured Dehalococcoidales bacterium
GGGCAAAAGGCCCGTGTTTCAATTCGCCGGCAGCATAACCCTCTGCGTGGATATATGAAATCTCCTTTAGTTTGAGTGCACCTTCAAGAGCTACCGGGAAGTTTATCCCTCTGCCGACATAAAATACGGTGTTATATTCTGACAGGAAATTAGCGCAGTCTTCTATCTGTTTCTTATTATCCAGGACCCTCTGGACTTTAGACGGCAGTAGCCTTAGCTCAGAGATTAAAGGTTCACTGATGCTCTGGCTTATCAGGGGAGACGATAATGCCATTTTATATAACTCAATCAGCTGAACGGTAAAGCTCTTGGTTGCAGCTACACTTACTTCAGGACCGGCAGTAGTATAGATAACGGAATCAGCTAAACGGCTGGCAGTGCTTCCCGGTACATTGGTAATTACCAGTGTCTTGGTATGGGCCAGTCTTAACTTCTTCAAAGGTATCAGTACGTCGGCAGTTTCGCCGGACTGAGTAATCGCAATGGCGGCAGACGGGATTATAAGACGTGCGCGGTGGTTAAATTCGGAGCCCATTTCAACCCTTACCGGGATACCCAGGAGTTCCTCAATGACGTATTTCCCTATCAGTCCGGCGTGATAGGAGGTGCCGCAGGCTAACAGCAACAGGTCTCTCAGGTTTGAATCGAGTGAGAAACAGGAGCCAGACTCAAGGTCCTTTAAGGGATATTCGTTCAGAGAATCTCGAATTGCTCTAACCTGCTCATGGATTTCCTTAATCATGAAATGGTCATAGCCATTCTTCTCAACTTCTTTCTTATCCCAAACAACCTGGTGCACGGTTCTATCCGCTGCAGTCTGATTGTTCATAATTTTTACATTATCTCTGGAAACACGGGCGATATCCCCGTCTTCCAGATATATTATTTTGTTAACGTAAGCCAGAAGGGCAGCCACATCTGAGGCGACATATTTTTCACCATCACCAATTCCTATTACAAGAGGACTATCTTTTCTGGCAACAACCAGGTCATCACAGTCTTCCATGAGTACGGCTATGGCATAAGTTCCCTGTATCTCATTGAGTGCATCCCTGACAGCATCCTCCAGACTATTGCCATGATAATGCTTTTCTATCAGGTGAGAGATTACTTCCGTGTCTGTTTCTGAAACAAAAATATGTCCATCGGCAATTAACTGCTGTCTCAGCGACTGGAAGTTGCCTACTATCCCGTTATGTACTACGGCTATTCTCCCGGAACAATCAAAATGCGGATGAGCATTAATTAAAGAGGGTGGCCCATGAGTCGCCCACCTTGTATGACCGATTCCAACCGAGCCGGACAAGAATGGGGCTCTGGTTTGGAGAGAACCAACCCGAACCGCATCCTTATATCCGCTAATACTGCTTCCGCAAACAGCTATACCGCAGGAATCATACCCACGGTATTCCAATTTACTCAAGCAATCAAGTAAAATAGGTTGGGCTTCTCTGTTCCCCACGTACCCCACAATACCGCACATAACTATATAATTAACCTTATTAACTAAGACTTTCAATCCCCTAAACCCACCTTTACCTATCATTTTTTTACGCTCATTTATCTTTACTGGGAAGGGAAATTAAGCGTAATTGCCCCTTAGTACAGATGTCTCGTAAATATTAGCACCTGTTCAGCATCCATCATAATATTATAATATCTGGTTTGTGTCCGGTTATTATTCATCAGTCCGGTGTCAGGAGTTGATACGGGTACCTTGTGCTTGAAACGATACAGGAACAGGCAAGTTGAGGGGAATAGTTAGTTTAGAATACTTGACCCTTAATATATAGCCAGTTAACCTAGATACTAGGGATACTAAAATTGATTCCGGGTGGTGGAGGCTGTGTGCTAATGAATTTTAATAGAGTCCTGGTTTTGAGTCCACACACGGACGACGTTGAGCTTGGGGCTGGCGGCACGATTGCCAGATTTGTTAGTGAAGGAAAAGAAATATTTTATATCGCCTTTTCCATTTGTGAAAATTCAGTGCCCCAGGGATTTCCTAAAGATACCCTGAAAAAGGAGTGTCTGGATTCAACAGCAACTCTGGGTATATTACCACAAAATTTAACCACTCTGAATTACGGGGTAAGAACCTTTCCGGAACACAGGCAAGAAATCCTCGAAGATTTGATTAGATTTAAACAACAGTATAAACCGGACCTCGTACTGGTGCCTTCCTCTCATGATATGCATCAGGACCACGGGACCATTTATTGGGAAGGGTTGAGAGCCTTTAGAAAGGATGCATCCATCTGGGGTTACGAGCATCCATGGAACAATCTGACGTTTACTACGGATATTTTTATTAGATTAAATGATGAGCATCTGGAACGAAAGATTAATGCTTTAAAAAAATACAGGTCCCAGTGTCATCGCAGCTATATGAGTGAAAATACCATCAGGGCTTTGGCTAATTCAAGGGGAGTACAGCTGGATTTACCGCATGCCGAAGTTTTTGAGCTTGTCAGATTT
>CAZIQW010000001.1:10278-42848 GCA_964541585.1 uncultured Dehalococcoidales bacterium
GTATTCAGGATTATGGATGTAAGCCCCTGATGTTATTCCAATAAGGAACTTGGGGAGAACTTTGGATCCCGGTTTGTCCGGGGTAGAATGTTAATTGAGAGATTGATTTTGGGGAGGTTGGGATGGAGATTCCTTCAACAAGACCTTACTTCAGTGAGGAAGATATTGCTGCTATAGCGGATGAGGTGCGTTTGATATTAAGGAGCGGCCGGCTGATTGTAGGTCCCTACACGGAGAAATTGGAGACAATGTTTCGGGAGTATTGTGGTGTTAAACATGCTGTCGCAGTAGGTTCATGCTGTGCGGCGTTAGATATCTGTATGCGTTACTTTGATGTTGCCGGAAAAGAGGTAATCGTTCCCACCAATACTTTTATCGCTACAGGCAATGCGGTGATTTATGGCGGAGGGAATCTGGTACTTGCTGATATCAAGGCTGATACTTTGTGCCTTGATCCCGCGGAGATATCGAGGAGAGTGACTGAAAAAACTAAAGGCGTTATCCTGGTCCATGTTGGCGGATTGCCCTGCCCCGATACTGAAGAGATACGAAACATTTGCCGGGAGAAGGGACTGTTTCTGATTGAAGATGTAGCGCATGCACACGGTGCGACTATCGATGGCAATAAGGCAGGCAGTTTCGGTGATGCAGGTTGTTTCTCTTTTTATCCTACCAAGGTAATGACAACCTGTACTGGCGGGATGTTAACCACCAATGATAGTAATTTGGCTGATTTTGCCTTCAGCTTACGTCATCATGGTGTCGGCAAGGGCTTAACCCATATCATTAACCTGGGCTATGACTGGTTGATGGATGAGATAAGCGCTTTGCTGGGCATTTATCAGCTAAATGCGCTGGAAAACAACTTAACTCGAAGGAATGAGATAGCCCATAAGTATGATGAGGGACTGGTAGATGTCGAAGGGATAGCTTTATTCAAGGTGCCTTCTAATATACGCCATTCTTATTACAAATATCCGGTATTTCTTTCCGAGGCTTATGATAAAAGAAAACTGGCTGAAAAAATGCAGCGAGAGCGCGGTGTCAGTCTTGGCTCGATATATGATCCTCCCTGCCATCTCCAGCCTGTTTACCGAAGGCTCTTTGGTTACTGCGAAGGAGCATTCCCTGTAGCTGATGCTATATTAAAAAGGGTCTCCTGTTTGCCCGTATTTTTCCAGATGACGGACGAACAGGTTGACTACGTCCTGGAGTCTTTTCGAAATATACTGCCTGAATGCCTGACGGATTCTATGATACCAAAAGAGCAGTATCCCGATAAGATATCCGGCGACCTTACCCCAGTATAAATATATTTCCATTCTGCTGTCTTAAAAAGCTCACAATTTCATGAATACCAGCAGACCGGAATTATTACATAAACAAATAATAAATAGGGGGAGGGATGTGATGAATAGAATTGCTACCATACATCAGCCCAATTACCTTCCCTGGATTGGGCTATTCAGTAAAGTAATGCAGACGAATTGTTTAATAATAGCTGATGTATTTCAATATATGCCCATAGTCAGAAGAAACAAGATAAGGACTGTTTATGGTTCCAGTTACCTGACAATACCGGTAGGAGCTCATCTAACCAGTGCCAGAATTCTGGAAGTGCCTTTACCAAAAGATAGCAGATGGCAGAGGGAGCACTGGAGGGAAATATATCGCAATTATCAGAAATCGCCCTATTTTGAAGAATATAAAGGTTATCTTGAATCTATCTACCAGCGGGATTACCGGTTCCTCTGGCAAATAAACCTGGAGATAATCATCTATCTTATGAGGTGCTTTAATATTAAGGTGGAAATAATCCTGGCCAGTGATCTGAACCTGGACCCTGAGTTGAAACACACGGATACGCTGATTGATATTCTGAAGAAAGCCGGAGCCAGTACTTATATATCCGGGCCCAGCGGAAAGGATTATTTGGAGGTTGAGAAGTTCTCTCAAAATGGTATAGGACTGAAGTTCTTTAAGTTCCAGCATCCGGTATACCAGCAAAGGTATCCAGGCTTTGAGTCGAATTTATCGGCCATAGACTTGCTTTTTAATATGGGTCCCCGGTCATCTGAGTTAATTAAATCTGCAGGAACCGTGGAAGAAATTGCCTGTCTTACTGTATAAAACCGGAGATTTCGAATTATATCATTATGTTTTACAGGCTAACAAAAGGGTATAATCAATATTTGCGAAACCGGTGATGGCGATATAACAATACAATAGTGGTAGTAATTGCAATTAAGACCAGTATGGCAATGATAATATAAATCAGGTAAGACCTTGCAGCCGGTACATCTGCCTCCCTCTCAGCATCCCCTTCCGCATCTATGCAGCTTATAGAAGTTTGACCGGGACCATTTTCTGCTGCGAACATTTCTCCAGATTTAATGAAGTCACTGTATTCTATCAACCTGTCGCTTTCCGAATAATAGCCAGCCTTTATCCAGGCGCTTGGTCGGGATACGTTTGATAAGCGGACTTCGTCAATTCGTCCGATAAACCAGCCCCTGAGGTCTCCGGTCCCAATTCTCAGGGGAGCTGTTCCGTTTTGGAGTTCAATCGACGGTATATCGCCGCTGGCAGTAGTATACCTGGACTGGCCGGCAAGAACCCCGTTTCTATAAAAATAGATATAGTCCTGGTCTATTCTGCCGGTAATATTCAGCCATTCGTTAACTTCAATGGGTCGTTCTGAGTAAGCTCCGGCACCCAGACCACCCTCCAGGTTAAAAACATAAAAAGAAACCCTTTGCGGCCGGTCGGTTTCATCTTTATTATAAATTCTGAAGATCCATTCGTTCTGATTGGAGTCGCACTTTCCTAAATAATGCGTGTAGTCTCCTCGATTAGCCATATTCAAAACTCCGGGACTGACCCAGAAACTGACTGTCAAGCCCTGGTTGCAGGATGGTGAAAAATCATCGCTATCCGGAACTTCAATATAGTTATTTTCAAATAACTGTCCGTCGCCGATTCGCCCGCTAACAATCTCGGGAAATTTTGAATTACCGCGTGCACTGCCAGTGGCGTGATGTCCGATTCCGGAGGAGTCCTTGAATTCCCCAATAGTTCCATTACTGCTTTCTCCAAGATGCAGTACCATTTTGAAATTGTCATCCCAGACATTTTCTGCCGGGACCGATTGTGTGTCGCCTACCATCTCGGTATTATCAAACTGATTTTTGTCATAATAAAAAAAGAGTTCCGTATCAACCGTATCGGAAATAAAGGGAACCTTTACCCATAGCCAGGCTTCCCGGGTAGCGGTACTCCACCTTTCAACTTCTACATAACACTGCGTTTCTCCATCAGCAGTGGTAATCGCTATCTTTTTTCGATTGTCATCATTCTCAAGTTCGTCAAAGATGAAATGAAGATTTGTTGAACTGGTTCCGGAGTACGTACTGAGAAATATCATCACAGGGAAATTGACCAGAGGTGTATCGATATTGGCATGGCTGATTGTCAGTTTTATTCTTTGGCCCCAACCGGTTAACCATGCATTTTCCGGAGTAGTTTCCGGATGCTTCTCGTTGACGGCAGGTGCAGCACTGGCAGTAAGGTAATAGTTCCTCTGGGTGTCTATTCCGGCTTCATTGAAAACGGAAATAGAAGTGATGAGGATACAAATAATACTCATCATCAATACTGCTCTCCAGGCTGTTTTTACCATGCAGTCTTTCTCCTTGATTACTTCTTATTATATTTTAACATTATCAAAAGCTTTCCCGGTTTACCTGGATGGTAACACCTGATATATTCTGGTCCAACGCAGATATTGCTATTAGGGTTATGAGCCAAGTAGCTTAACCTGAGCAGACCAATCAAGTTAGATAATGGAGCTATCGCTAAACTGTATCAGTAATCATAGAGGATAATCACAGTTTAATATAGGCAATTTGGAGAATTGATTTTCTCCGTAATGCTGGTAGAATTGATAATTATGCAGTTATTTGGGACCTCTGGTATACGGCGTATTGTAGATATGGGCCTGATAAAGCTGGCGTTCCAGGTTGGGTTAGCAGTTGGAACGGTGTATGATAATGTGGCCGTTGGGAGAGATACCCGAACTTCTGGAAGTGTACTGCGCCATTCCGTGATATCCGGAATACTGGCTTCGGGGGCTGGATGTTATGATGCGGGGATTCTTCCTACTCCCACGCTCGCTTACATCACCCGGGAGTTCAAAGCCGGTGTAATGATTACGGCCTCCCATAATCCTCCCCAATATAATGGCATAAAGCTCTTGAATCCTGACGGGTCGGCTTTTTCAGCCACCCAGCAGCAGCAAGTGGAAGAACTGGTCTCCGGTACCGAATCGATTCAAATACAGTGGGACAGGATGCAGCATGAGAGCCTGTACAGTTCTGCATTAGAGAGGCATATATCCCGGATTAGACAGGATTTTCCTGCAGGGATTAAACTAAAAGTAGTCGTGGACAGCGGTTGTGGAGCTGCCCATTCAATAACCTCCGGCTTGTTAACTTCGCTGGGATGCGAGGTTATCTCTCTTAATGGTTATCCTCATGGGATATTCCCGCACGATGTTGAACCGATCGAGGCTAACCTGGGGGATTTGATGCAAGCGGTAACAGAATCAGGAGCCAGTCTGGGTATTGCCCATGACGGAGATGCTGACCGTATGATGGCTGTGGATGAACTGGGCCGTTTTATATCCGGAGACAAACTTCTGGCAATATTAGCTCTGTCTTCCCCCAACAATAAAGATATAGTGACTACCATTGATGCGTCTATGTCTATTGAGGAGATGGGTTTTAAAGTGAGACGGACCAGGGTAGGGGACCCTTATGTTTCTGAAGCACTGAAAAAAGGGGGAGATTTTGGTGGGGAGCCTTCAGGCGCCTGGGTCTTTCCCCTGGTGTCGCTTTGTCCGGACGGTATCTATGCCGCGGCCAGGATTACCGATATCGCGAGCAGGCAAAAACTATCTGAACTTGCAGACAGTATCCCGTCATATCCAATGATAAGAGGCAATATTAAACTTGATAATACGGTGATGGATGAATTGAAGCCGGAGCTGCTGGCTGAGTTGAATCCTGTTTCGGTTGATTCTACAGACGGGTTGAAATTAAGATTTGAAGACGGTTGGTTGCTCATCCGTCCTTCCGGTACGGAACCGAAATTAAGAATCACTGCTGAAGCCAGCAATGAAGCGGAAGCCAGGCAGATATACGATCGAACAATTAAAATAATCCGGGAACGAACGGGGGGAAGTAACTGATGGCTGTAACCAGGGCTGTTATATTAGCCGCGGGGGAAGGAAAACGGATGCATCCTCTCACTTGCACGCGTCCGAAAGTGATGCTTCCTCTGGCGAATAAACCGATTCTTGAGCACCTGATGCTTGAAATGAAACTGGCGGGTATTCAGGAGATTATTCTGGTTGTGGGATATTATGACGATCAAATCCGGAATTACTTTGATGACGGTGGAAAATGGGAAATAAATATCCGTTATTGCTGTCAAAGGAA
This sequence comes from uncultured Dehalococcoidales bacterium, assembly GCA_964541585.1. Classification (GTDB taxonomy): domain Bacteria; phylum Chloroflexota; class Dehalococcoidia; order Dehalococcoidales; family UBA3254; genus CAZIQW01. The sequence continues at coordinate 15,777 of CAZIQW010000001.1, forward strand.
ACAGCTTGGAACAGCTGACGCTCTGCGTTTGTTGGATGGAACGCTCAAAGAGAGTTTTCTGCTGGTAAACGGGGATTCGATTTTTTATCATGAAGATATATCACGGTTAACCGTACAGACTGAGAATGTATTAAGTATAATCAAATTGCCCGATGTTACCGGTTTGGGAGTGGTCGAAGTAAAAGAAGGGCAGGTAACGCGGATATATGAGAAAACGGTTAAGCCTCCTTCTCAACTGGTAAATGCAGGCATGTATCTGTTATCCCCGGATATCTTTGAAGCTGCAAAAAAAACTGCCAGATCAATGCGGGGCGAATATGAGTTGACCGATTCCATACAGATGCTGATTGATACGGGGCACAAGGTCCTGTGTCAGGAGATTGGCAGCTGGTTGAATTTTAGTTTTCCCTGGGACCTGCTAACGGTGAACGAAAAAATGATGAAAGACCTTGCCTCACAAAATCTGGGGGAAATCGGCCCCAATGTAGTTATTGAAGAGCCTGTATCGGTGGGAAAGGGTTCTGTTATCAGGCCGGGAACCTGTATTAGCGGGCCGGTAATAATCGGCGATAATTGTGATATCGGTCCCAACTGCTTCATCCGTGCGGGGACCGTGATAGCCGGCAATTGCCATATTGGGGCTGGAGTGGAGTTAAAAAATTCGATAATAATGTCCGGCACCAAGATTCCTCACTTGAGTTATGTGGGGGATAGTATTATAGGTGAAGGGTGCAACCTGGGAGCCGGAACCAAGGTAGCCAATTTAAGATTAGATAGGCAAAATGTACGTGTAGACGGTATAAATACCGGGAGGCGAAAATTAGGCGCCATTATCGGGGATAATGTACAAACCGGTATTAATGCTTCCATCAATGTCGGTACGATGATTGGCAATAACACCGTTATCGGGCCCGGCGCCCTGGCCAGCGGTAATATATCTCCGGGTTCAAAAATCTTCTGAGGTGCAATTGATGCAACAAGCCATAATTCTGGTAGCCGGTGAGGGAAGCCGTTTAAGGCCTTTTACAGTTAACAAGCCCAAGGCGATGATTTGTGTTGCCAGCAAGCCGATAATTCACTATATCATAGAGTCTCTGGCCAGCAACGGCATCCGCGAGATTATTATGATTGTCGGTTACAGACGTGAACAGGTATATGATTACGTTGGAGATGGCGGTCAATTCGGAGTCGAAGTCAAATATCTCACTCAGGATAAACAGCTTGGAACGGCTCATGCATTAGCTCAGGCCAGGGGGTTTACCCGGGATGAGTTCCTGGTTTTGCCTGGAGATAAATTGATCAGTCCGGAGACTTTAGCTCAAATCGTTCAGGCACAACCTCCGGTTATTCTGGGAAAGAGGGAGGCCAACCCGTCTCGCTATGGTGTGGTTACCCTGAATAACGGGAAAGTAACCGGTATCATTGAAAAACCGGTTCAGCCGCAAAGTAACTTGATTAATACCGGGATTTATGCTTTCAACAAGCAAATTTTTTCTTTCATGGAGTCCAAACTGGACATCCCCGATGTTATTAATCAAATGCTGCATGAAGGAAATCGATTTTCGGTTATGGAGACCGAAAAGTCCTGGCTGGATGTGGTATATCCCTGGGATATTTTGAATCTTAACACGGGGATTTTACAAGGAATCCCTGCCAGCCATAGCGGCATCGTGGAAAGCGGTGTTTTTCTCAAGGGAAAGGTCAATATCGGCAGAGGAACAATTGTTCGTTCTAATACCTATATCACCGGACCGGTAACAATAGGAGAGGGCTGTGATATAGGTCCCGGAGTCTGTATTTTCCCATCCACCAGTGTTGCCAATAATGTAGTCATCGGTCCCTTTACTGAAATAAGAAATAGCGTAATTGGTGATGATGTCAGCATATCTTCCGGTGCGGCGATTCAGGATTCTGTTATTGATAAGGGCTGTAACATTGGGGGGCATTTTTTCGTTTGCAGCGAGATGGTGGATGTGAAAGTGGATTCGGAGTACCATATGGTAAAAGTAGGGGCCATGATAGGAGAAAGCTGCGATATTAAAAATCAAGTAATAGCCCAGGCCGGTGTAATAGTGGGAAATCACTGTCAAATCAAATCACAAAAAATGATAAGTGGAAGACTGACTGATAGAAGTATTGTGACTTAAGTAGAATGGCATAATGTTAGTTTTTGGACATATTGGAATTACTCTGGGTGCAGCCCTGGTTTTTAGTCAGTTAATTAAAGTCTTACCAAAAAGTCCCCGACCGCAATCACTGACCGAATCGGAAATTACTTCCCACAGAAACAAAGTGGATAAACCGGCTTCAAACACCGGGATGGGTTTAACCGGTTATATCTTCTGTGGGGTAGGCGCAATTTTGCCGGACATTATTGATAAGCCGGTGGGAATCTATTTGTTCAGTGAGACATTTGGTAATAATGGGCGGATATTTTCCCATTCTCTCCTTTTTGCCCTGGCAATTCTGGGAATCGGAATAATATATTACAAATTGAAAAAAAGGGTCTGGTTCCTGGCTCTGTCTTTTGGTGTCTTTATGCATCTGATACTGGATTTTATGTGGCGGTCTCCCCGCACTTTTTTCTGGCCGCTTTTGGGGTTGAACTTTCCCGAGGCACCCGAAAGGGGCGACTGGCTGATACGGGTAGTTGATAATTTAGTCAATAATCCGGCAGTTTACGTTGCCGAAATAGTCGGGATAGTTATTGTCATCGGGTTTTTGATTACCTGGGTGATAATGCGCAATAAACGTGTTGTTCCTTTTATGCGCAACCGGCGCAGTTGACGAGATTTCCATTTTGAGCGGCATTTTAGTGTGTCTCTGAAGATTATCATTTGCCATTTGATGAACAGTTCTCCCCGGTAACTTATTTTACCAGTCGACTCTAACTGCCGCCAGTGCATTTAGTATAGATGCCCGTTTCTGTTTTGACCGGTAAGCCATCAGCTAAGATAAATTGTTCATTATGATACAGCCGATATGGGTGCTCTTTTCACAAAGACTCTGTAGCTCGCCGGCATCCAGGCACAGGATTTCTATTGATCCAAGCACTCTGTTAATTCTCATAAAGTAATGAAGTGTAGAGAAGGGCGCCAGCTATCGGATTATTAACCTCAGGAGCTACGGAAGCTGCTAACTTATCCGGTATTGAGTCTGGCTTCAGTCCGGCTAATTGGAAGGGACTTCCGGCAAAGCTTCATTCCTGACCGGTTTGGGCTGGACCAGCCTGGCCAGCCAGATACTTATCTCGTAAAGTACAATCAGGGGAAGCCCTAGAAGTATTTGACTGACTACGTCGGGGGGTGTCAGTGTTGCCCCCAGGATAAAGGCCATGACAATAGCATATTTTCGTTTGGAGGCCATCCACTCCGGAGTGATAACACCGATTCGGGCAAGGAAAGTACTGATTACCGGTAATTCGAAAACGATACCGGCGGCCAGCATGATTCTGGTAGCTACGGAAATATAACTTGAAATCCGAATCTGGGCTGTGGCAATTTCATTGCCGAAGGAGGTTAAAAATTGAACTGCCGGCGGTAAGAGAACAAAATAACTGAAGGCGATTCCAGTAGCAAACATGATTATGATAAACGGAAGCACCAGGAACACGCTTCTTTTTTCTTTGGGAGTGAGGGCCGGGGTGACAAACATCAGGATGTGATAGAGCAGATAAGGCATGGCCGCCATGATACCGGCAGTCAGACACACCTTCAGGTATACGCCCAGCATCTCGGTCATATCGATAAAAACCAGCTCCGCTGTCTTAAGGGGTAAAGTTAAAAAAACCATTATCTGGTCAGCGAAAATGAAGGCGATAAGTGAGGCTACAACAACCGCTATTGCCGACTTGAGCAAGCGGCTCCTGATTTCAACGAGGTGACCGATAAAAGTCATCTGCGTGTCTTTATTCATGCCATAAATTCCTGTTTATCCCGGGTTAATCCATTCCATTCTTGTCCGGTGGAGAGCCGGTTTTCTGTTCTTCAATCTCTTTATTTATTTTGCTGGAGAGGTCCGAGGTAGCTTTTTTAAAATCCCGGATTGTTTTTCCCAGATTACGACTGACTTCAATAAACCTGCCCGGACCGAAAATAAGGAGGGCAACAACCAGAATAAGAATAATCTCTCCGCCGCCAATGCCCAGAAAGCTCATGATTCCTCCTGATTTCACCTGAAACAGGCAATACTACCACTCTGTCTCCGGTAAAAAATCAATTCTGCGGGCCAGTATGACAACAAATCCTGTTCCAGCTATAGTTTATTATTCACCCGTATTGGTCTTCGTTTTCGCCTCGGTTTTTTCCTCATCTTCGCCACGGACGGCCTTCTTGAATCCCCGTATCCCTTTGCCGAGAGCTTCTCCAACCTGAGGTAGTTTACCTACGCCAAACACAATAATGATGATGAGAAGAACAAGACCAATTTCCAGGGGTCCGAATTGACGAAACATTTGTTTTTCCTCCTTTCTTACGAGATTTTGGGCTGTTTATTGACTCCATCATTTTCAGGGATGGAATGATAAGCCAGATACCCGTTGCGGTAAGCCTGAGCATCCAGGTCTGTAGTAAGATATCGTTCCAGGGGGAGTATAACTTCATTTTCAGTTTTCCGCAAATCAATAGCTTTCAGGTAATATTTACATTGGTCGCAGACATAGACCCGGTATAACTCATCCTGATCGGAATAATAAGAGAGTAAATCGGAATTCCGGGTGCGGCAATAAGGACATTCCAGCCTCTGAAAAAGCCACTCTGCATCGCAACGGGAACATAATAACCATCTGGAACCACGTTCCTTATCCAGGAAGGCAAAATCAGGGATTCCTCCACAGACGGGACAATAACCCCGGCGCCACTGATTCTGATCCACCAGGTGAATCAAGCCCTTGCTGTAATGGATTAAAAACGGCCGGAAAGCAAGATTGATGACCAGCCCGGTCAGATCGTCGCCGGTTTCCTGCGGATGGCTATTCTGTGTATGCGCGTGATAGCATTCCCGTACGGTATCCGGCAAATTATTGAGTATTTCCGGGTTTTGCAGCCTCGTGTTTAATTCCGGATTGTCAGCAGCAAATTGAGTCAGGATAGAGATAACCTGCTGCAAAGATTTTCGCAGCAGCTCCCAGTCAATAGAGATGTCCTCAAACCTTAACAGCGGAATTCCCCGGTCCAGTTGAGGCACCCGGACAGACATACTCAGTCCGGCTTCAACTTCAGGCAGCTGGGACCTGATGTCCAGTTGAGCGTTGAAAAGCTGGCTATACAGGATCAGTATGGGCGGTAAATTCCCTGACTCCTTCTGCCACTGTTTTATCTTGTTCAGAATTTTCCCGTCGGTTTCCGTTACCATGATATCATTCCTTGAGGTGCCTCCAGACTATATGGCATTGTATTTAAAATTCTAAGAGTACCCCCATATTTTCTTTTCGGTAGCTGCCTGGCCAGACATGATACTATCTTCCAGCAGCTGTTTTTAACACAGGTTAATCGACAGTCTTGGCTTTTTTCTCCTGGGAAATCTCAGCATACCATTCGGCATGATGTGATCTGGCATAGTCGTATGATACTCTACCCCGGTACATTGAACTCCAGGCCCCGGTATGCAGAGGGCGCATTAAGGGATGAATCACTGAGAGATAAACATGTACCAGGAACATGGCGCCGGTGGCCAGAAATGCAAGGTCGTGTAAAATGAGGCTCCATTGCAAAATCCATTCCGGTGCCTGGGCTCGGGCAAACCACATAATGGCCCCGGTTATAATGAAAATGGCGCCACAAATGAGTACCATTAACCACCACATTTTTTGGCCGGTATTCATATGTCCCTGAGGAGGCATTGCCTTTTCATCATTGAGGAAGTAATAGCGAGGGGCAGCCAGAAGCCAGCCGATATCTTTTTTCCCCCACTTAAATGCTTCAAACACACCTTTTACCGCCGATTTCCAGCGTACAAGGAAGAAAATCAAGGGGCCTATTACGAAAATGATGGCGGCTACCCGATGAATGAGGCGGGTCCAGCTGTCCTGTCCCAGAAAAGCCAAAAACGGCGTGAAAATAATCAGACCGGTAAGAAACAGGATAATGAAAGCCGCAGTATGCACCCAGTGCAAAGTTCGCGTTGATTTACTGTAACGCTCAATCCATTCCATTGTTTGGTTCCTCCTCTTTACCGGATGAATCATGCTTAATTTTGGCTTTACGAGCAATCAAATAGTTCAATCCCAGACCGACCACGGCCAGTCCACCAACCGCCAGGCTCAATGGTTTCAAAATATCCTGCCAGATAAAGATGGTATCAGGGACTTTGGGAGAGACCGGCAGACCGTATTTATCGGGGGATTCATCCAGAACATACAGGATGTGGAGGCCACCGAGTTCCTTATCTCCATAGAGATAAGCATCCGGGTATCCTTTTGCTTTGAGAGACTCCACTCTTTTCCTGCCTTCGGCCAATAAGGCATCCCGGTCTCCGTAAATCAGGGCGTGAGTCGGGCAGGTTTTAACACAGGCTGGTTCCAGTCCGGCTTCCAGTCTATTCAGTCCGGGAGTAGTGCAGAGAGTGCATTTGTCCATCTTGGCCAGACCGGTGATTATATTCCGGTCGTAGCGGGGAACTTGAAAGGGGCAGAAATCATAGCAGTATCCGCAGCCGGTACAGGTATCTTTGTTATAAGAAACGAATCCGTATTCGTTGCGGAAAAGTGAACCGTTAGGGCAGGCTTTAATGCAGGCCGCATCGGTGCAATGCATACAGGCGCGGCGGGAGAATAGCCATCTGACCTTGCCGTTCACTTCGACTTCCCGGAACTCTATTTTAAGCCAGGTAGTAACCGAAAGGTCAGGCGGGTTCTCGTAACTGCCCCAGTTTTTCGATTTTACCCCGTTCTCTTCGGTTGGGATATATTCATCATTTTCATTCCACTGCTTGCAGGCTACCTGACAGCCGCGGCAGGCAGTGCATTTTGTAGCATCGAATAGAATCGCTTTATCTGCCATTATTACCTCCGCTAAACCTTTCTCACATTGACCAGGAAGGCCTTAAATTCGGGTATCATCGTATTGGCGTCTCCGACATGGGGTGTCAGAATATTAGCACTATCTCCGGTGGAGAGGCCGGAGTAACCCCAGTGCCAGATTGTTCCCACCTGATGGACTTTCTTTCCATTTATCTGGAAAGGCTTGAATCGTTTGGTTACCATGGCTACCATTCTTACCTGGCCTCTCGCCGACTCCACGATAACCTTTTCTCCATTGACAATGCCTTTCTCTGCCGCCAGTTCCTCGCTCATTTCCACAAAGGGTTCGGGCATAGCCTCGATTACCCACGGCATGTTGCGGGTCATCTGGCCGCCCTGCCAGTGCTCGCAGACGCGGTAGGTGGAACAGACAATCGGGTATTTATCTGCGGAGCCCTGTTCACCGGGTTTCAATATTTTTGAGGCAGGGTTAATCTGCTGGTTTGATATCACATTGGTCACCGGCGATTCCCAGGGTTCATAGTGTTCGGGGAGCGGCCCTTCAGCCATACCATCCCCAAACAGGCGGCCGTGGCCTTCTGTGGTCATGATAAAGGGATAGCTCCCGCCCTGGGCCATCGGTTTGGCACCGCCGTCGGGGACATCACCTGCCCATTTACCGTTTTGCCACCAGATTACCGGGTGTTCTTTATCCCAGGGTTCTCCGTCGAGGTCAACCGAGGCACGATTATAAACGATGCGCCGGTTCAGCGGCCAGCACCATGCCCAGCGGGGATACATGCCGATGTCGAAGACATCCGGTGTCGGGTCGCGACGGCTGGCACGGTTGCCAGGTATCGGTGCATCAGGTTCCAGCTCCGGTTCAACCCAGCAGTTGCAGTACACCCAGTTGCCGCATGAGGTAGTGCCGTCACTCTTGAGGTTGGCGAAAGAATCCATCAGTTTACCGGTGGTCAGGTCGTAACCGTTCATTTCTTTAAGAACCTGGCGGGGACTGGGATGATCTTCGCCGTAGTCCCAGGCGAGACGGGTAATCGCTTCAACATTGGGCCCGCCTTCTTTGATGTAAAGTTCCTTGAGATGGCGATATATCTGGTCCAGCATCCAGAGGTCGTCATGTGCTTCAGGGGGGCCATCGCCTCCCTTATAGCGCCACTGAACCCAGCGGCTGCTGTTGGTAACGCTGCCCTCTTTTTCATACGAATTCAAGGCCGGAAGGAGAAAAACCTCGGTATTAATTTTGGCCGGGTCGGACCCGGGACGTTTCCAGAATTCTGAGGTTTCCGTAGCCCAGATATCAGAAACCAGGAGCCAGTCCAGCTTTTCCAACGCATTTCTCTCCAGGGCAGCGTTGGGACCGCCTACCGCCGGGTTTTGTCCCCAGCACATGAAACCCTTTATACCGCCGGAATACATGGCTTCAAAGAGAGCTATGTGGGAGTAGTTCTTGCCGGTCTCAATCTTGGGCAGGTAATGATATCCAAACTCGTTGTTACTGGTGGCATTGTCGCCGTACCATGCCTTTAGCAGGCTAACAACGTATTTGGGGCGATTCTGCCACCAGTTGACACTGAGCGGGTCAGGACTTTTTGGAGTAACCCGCTCAAGGTATTTTCCCAGTGAAGTATCGGTATCCTGGAACATCGGCAGATAGCCGGGAAGAACGTGAAAAAGCAATGCCTGGTCGGTGGAGCCCTGGACATTGGACTCGCCGCGCATGGCGTTGATGCCGCCGCCGGCAACTCCGATATTACCCAGGAGAAGCTGCAAAATGGCGTAAGAGCGGATGTTCTGAGCGCCGACGGTATGCTGGGTAGTACCCATAGCATAGAGTATAGTTCCAGCCTTACCCGGTTGGCCGGTGGCCGCGAAAGTGCGGCAAACCTCAAGGAAGTCGTTTTTATCAGTACCGCAGGTATGGTTGACTACCTCGGGAGTGTATCGGGAAACATGCCTTTTCAGAACCTGAAAGACACAGTTGGGATCTTTCAGCGTCTTATCTTTCCCGGGTATGCCGTTCTCATCCATCTGGAAAGACCAGGTAGATTTGTTATACTGCCTCTTGCTGTTATCAGTTTCATTAATATTGCCGGTATAGCCTGAAAAAAGTCCGTCGAGTTCAGCAGGACCTTGATAATCAGGGTTGACAAGATAAGAGGCATTTGTGTACTCGGTAATATAGGTCATATTGTAGCTGCCGGGGTTATTCTCTATATCTTCAATAACATATCTTATTATGCCGTTAATAAAAGCGATATCAGTCCCTGATCTGATGGGGGCGTAGATATCGGCTTTAGATGATGTCCTGGTGAATCTTGGATCGACGCTAATGAGCTTGGCACCCCGTTCTTGTGCCAGGGTGATCCAGCTAAAAGCGGCCGGGTGATTTTCTGCCGGGTTGGACCCGATAGCAAAAATACAGTCGCTGTTGGATATATCGTTCCAATGGTTGGTCATTACTCCCCGTCCGAATGTTTCCGCCAAACTGGCGACAGTAGGGGAATGTCATATACGGGCATGATGCTCCAGGTATACCACTCCCAGCGCCCGGTTCAGCTTTGAAAGCAGGTAGCATTCCTCGTTGTCCAGCGCAGAACCGCCCAGATTGGCTATCGCTTCAGTGCGGTTGACTGTATAGCCCTTGCTGTCCTTCTGGACAAACGAAGCGTCTCGGGCATCTTTTATCCGGCGGGCAATAGTCTCAAGAGTCCAGTTCCAGTCCTTTTCCTGCCAGGTAGTCCCTCCGGGGGCTCGATACTGCGGTTTGCGCAGTCGCCATGGATTGTCGGCTGAAAGCTGGCGTAACGAGGCGCCTTTGGCGCAGGCAGCGCCGCGGTTTACGGGATGGTCTGGATCACCTTCAATGTTGACTACCTTGCCGTTTTGAGAGGCGACAATAAAACCGCACCCTGAACCGTCATAGGGACAGATAGTGGATTTCTCTCCGATTTTCTTTCTCAGAGGTATGGATTTGAAAGGTGCGGCAAAAATCTTCTGGGTGCTGCTCTTTCCCATCAATATCAGAGCTCCTGCACCCGCCCCGGTTACTTTTAAGAAATCTCTTCGGCTTAACTCCATCGTCCTTCAGTTCTCCTGAATGTTAATATGATATTGTGTCTTCCCTTGTAATAATTGCTGCATCCCGGAATGTTATCATTGCCTTTATTATCTCAGAAAATTGAACTTATGTACAACATCGATACGTCAATATAAGTGACGAAATACGGGTTTATAGCTTATTTTCTACACCACAGATGTTCAGAATAAAGGAATAGGGGCTGTTATTATTGTGTTCATACCTGACCATCTCCAGTCCTGCTTTAACATTCCGGACCATTTTTGCTATTTATATCTGACCCGGAAGCCAGATATTCATTCTTTTCAGTCTAGTTCCTCTTTTATTTCACTCAGTATCTCCAGTGCCAAAAATAATGAAGACTTATCCCTAAACGATGTGAATGGTGGACTTGTTATATCATCAAGAGTTAGAATACTATTAGTCTAAATGAGCTTTTCTGAAGAATCCTGAGATAGACATGTTATCAGATTAAAGGTTGAGGGGATAAAATGGAAAAGAAAGGACCGCTGGTTGGCATAATTGTTCTGGACTGGACCCAATGGCAAATGGGAACAGTAGCGACATCGATGCTGGCTGATTTGGGAGCCGAGGTAATTCACATTGAACATCATATTACCGGTGACCCCGGGAGAGGGTTGATTTCACATGATTTCTCAGACCTGCCCGGCGGCAAACATAGCTACTTCGAAGTGAATAACCGAGGCAAAAAGAGTATTACGGTAAATCTGCAAAAAGATGAGGGGAGAGAAGTTATCTATCGCCTGGTCAAGAAAGCTGATGTTTTTGTCCACAATTACCGGCCGGGTATTCCGGAAAAATTAAAGGTGGACTATGAAACTTTACGCCAGTACAATCCGAAATTAATCTATGTTGGCGCTTCAGGATTTGGAAACAGGGGACCCGATGCCGGGGAGGGGGCTCTGGACCTGGTGGGTGTAGCCAGATCGGGTATCAGTACTCTACTGGGAAATGAAGATGACCCGGGAATTCCGCATTACGGGGGACTGGGCGATCAGGCCGGGGCAATTATGACAGCCTATGGGGTGCTGGCGGCCGTTGTGGCTCGCGAAAGATTTGGGGTTGGCCAAAAAGTTGATACCTCGTTACTCATGAGCATGATAACCTGGCAGGGTTTAATGCTGGGCAAGGGATTTTATCTCAACAAACCCACAGTTCAGCAGGATAGAAAAAGCGCCCGGAACCCACTCTGGAATTATTATAAATGCAAAGATGGTGAATGGATGGTACTGGCCATGCTTCAATCTCAGAGATACTGGCCGAATGTTTGCAAAGCACTGGGGGCTGAAAATCTGATAGATGACGAAAGGTTCAAGGATGCAGGTTCGCGGGAAGCTAACAGTAAAGAACTGGTTGCCATCCTGGACAGGATTTTCGCCACCAGGTCTTCAGCTGAATGGAGTAATATTTTCCGCAGCGGATTTGATATTATTTCGGGGCCGGTACAGAGCATGAATGATTTATCTTCTGATCCACAGGTCATTGCCAATGAATATATAATCGATTACAACCACGAGGTGCTTGGCCAGATAAAAGTGCTGGGTTTACCGGTGACATTAAGTGAGACGCCCGGAAAGGTAATAGCTGAAGCCCCCGAATTCGGACAGCATACTGAGGAAGTACTGATGGATCTGGGCGGTTATACCTGGGATGAAATAACTGCACTTCGTGACAAAGAAGCCATTTAAGAGAAAATTCGAAATTCGAAAAAACAAATTCCCGGGAAACGGGTAAAAATCAAAAGGCAAAACTCAAAGGGTAAGGAAAGAGTTGATTTAAGATGTAAGATTTAAGATTTATGAGACCCTTATCCATTACCCACTTATAAATCCTGAATCAGCCTGGTTATTGTACCTTGTACCCTGGATATTTTTTGGTTATTGTTTCTTGATGTTTGGTTATTTCACTTTTGCCTTTTGAATTTTGATTTATTATGGTTTGTTTTGAATCTCGGATTTAGTATTTAGAATTTGACTGAGGGGGGAATTTCTTGGTATCGCCTGAGAAAGCTAAAATAAGACCGATAAACAGACTTCAATCTATGTATGCCCTTCGTGCCGAAGTGGACAAGATGTATGAAACGGGGGAACAGGCTCGGGCAGAAGGTAAACCTGTAGCCTGGGTGATGCTGGGACAGTGGGCTGAACCGATTCTTACCGCCATGGATGTGATGACCATTTACCCGGAAAACTACGGAAGCGTATGTGCCGCTGCAGGCAAAGCGATGCCGTATCTGGAAATATCTGATGCCGAGGGTTTTCCCGGCCACATCTGCGGCTACGCCAGGAATTGCTTTGGTTACTCAGTTAAAATGCTGGAGTTGGGGACAATTCCGCCGGAAGCACCGATGGGCGGTATGCCCAAACCTGATTTGCTGGTAGCCTCTGCTGAAATCTGTGATGCCCGGTTTAAATGGTTTCAAGCCCTGGGTCGATATTTTAGTGCCCCGGTCTGGGCGGTAGAGACCTCTTATCCGGGATTGAGAGAAAGCCTTGAAGAAGGGGCTGACGATCGCAGTATTAACTTTATTGTCAGACAATTAAAAGAATTTGTTGAATTCCTGGAAAAGTTGCTGGGCAAACGGATGGACTGGGATAAACTGGATTCCATAGCCCGGGGAATGGCTGGTCTTAACAGGCTGCGCTGGGAAATTAACCGGCTGCGCACCGCCCGGCCCGGACCTATGCACTCCCGGGATTTCTGGAGTTCAATGTCTGCTGCTTTGTTCAGAGGGTCTGATTCGAATGCAGTCATGAGTGGTTTTCAGAATCTGCGGGACGAAATTAAGGAAAGGGCTGAGAAGGGAATCGGCGGACTGAATGGGGAAGAGAAATTCAGACTGTCTTTTGACGGACTTCCCCCATGGCATAACCTGAATATTTTCGATAAGCTGGCAGAAAAAGGCTGGAACTTTGTTATTGAAAGCAACTACCGTCCCTGGATCCCGGTTAACGTAGACCTGAGCAAATATAATGATCCCATGGAAAGATATGTCAGGGAACGCTATCAGAGTACCAACAATCTCCTTGAAGTGGAATACACGCCAGCAGAGGCATCAGCTATAAGAGAAGAGATATTGCGCACCGGAACCTCGCGGCAGCTTGATGTCAAGCATGTTCGAGACTGCCAGTGCGATGGCGTGATGATACACATATTGCTTTCCTGCCGTTCAGCATCTTATAAATTATGTGCTTTTCAGCAGAAAGTAATGGATGTTCTCAAGGTCCCGGCTCTGGTAATTGAAGGAGATATGGTGGATGCCAGCCTGTTTAATCCGGCTGAAGTAATGAAAAAAGCCGAGGCATTTGAGGAGACTATGGCTTATTACAGGCAGGTTAGAAAAGAGCTGGGGATGACCTGGTAGGGAAAGAATTTGTTGCAAAGGAATACTGAATAATGTCTACAGATACGTTGAAGGGATTAGATAAGGCCAGAGCGATTTATCGGGATAGAACACATCGTGTCAAGGAGCTGCAGCAAGAGGGGAAAAAAGTTTTCGGATATCTTTGTATTTATCCTGTAACCGAGATGCTGACCGCTCTGGATATTGTGCCGTTCCGGCTCTTCGGTGACATTAATGAGCCGCTAACCAAAGCCAATAACTATCTACCATCGGTGGTCTGTCCTTTTCTGCGCAGCTATCTGGACCTGGGGCTTAAGGGTAAGTATAACTTTCTGGATGGTATTATTACCAGTCATATCTGCGACGTGGGTTCCGGGGTCCCGGCTATCTGGAATTATGTGATTCAGCTGCCCTATTCTTATCATATGGATACCCCGCATACCCTCAGGGAGAGTGCCCAGGAATATAATCGACAATTACTGGGCCCCTTTCAGGCTTCGCTGGAGCGATTTACCGGGAAAAAGTTAACCCCGCAAAAATTAAACGAAGCTATCCGGAAGCATAACAACCAGCGGGGACTGGTCAGAGAATTGTATAATCTGAGAAAATCCAATCCGCCGCTCATCTCCGGAGGTGAAACGATACAGGTTATTAAGGCGATACAGAGCCTCCCGATGGACGAAGGAAATCAACTGCTTGAAGAAGTTATCTCTGGAGTTAAGGAAAGGCATGACAGGCCGGAAAAGAAAACCAGCAGGCTCATGATATGGGGCAGTATCCTGGACAATACCAGTCTAGTGGAAATGATAGAGGGGCTGGATGCCAGTGTGGTGATGGATGACACCTGTGTCGGCAGCCGGCCTTATTTTAATGATGTAAAAATTACCAGTAATCCTCTGGACGGGCTGGCCCAGCATTATCTAACACATATAAGATGTCCGCGTACTTTCCTGGCGGACTATTACGCTCTTCAGAAAAACCACATGGATGACCTGAAAATAAGATATGGCTATCTGGGAGATTATGCCCGGGAGTGGCAGGTTGATGGTGTAATCCTGGAAGCACTGAGGTATTGTGATACTCACGGCTATGAAATACCCTCGCTCAAGGATTATCTGAACGAAATCGGACTGCCGTGTATTTATCTGGAGCATGACTATACTCCCGGCCTTATCGCTCAATTAAAAACCCGGGTCCAGGGGTTTTTAGAAATCATATCTTAGTATTTTGAGAAATGGAAAGAATGGAGCTATCATTGATGAGTCCTTTATTTCCGCAGACTTCAATCGGAGGTGGTCGATATATTCTTTGCCGGCATTGATCTTGGCTCCACGATGACCAAGATTGTAATAATAAATGAAGAAGAGTGTCTAATCGCGTCTGTAATAAAACATACGGGAGCCGAGCACCGCAGGCTGGCCAGCCAGGTTATGCAGGAGGTTATGGATCAGGTTGGCATCTCTCTCAATGATATCGAATATATTATTGCCACCGGGTACGGCAGAATCAACGTCCCCTTCGCCGATCGTCATTATACCGAGCTGACCTGTCATGCTAAAGGCGTTTCCAGTATTTTCCCGGGTGTCAGGCTGGCAATTGATATCGGCGGGCAGGACTCCAAAGGCTTGCAAATTAAAAATGGCAAACTGCTGGATTTTGTCATGAACGACAAATGCGCCGCTGGTACGGGCCGGTTCCTGGAAGTTCTTGCCGGTACGCTGGGTATCAGGGTAGAAGACCTGGGTGCTCTTTCTTTAAAAGCCAAAAACAAAATAGAAATCAGCAGTCCCTGTACTGTTTTTATCCGGCAGGAAGTGGCCGACCATCTTAGTAATGGCATACCGGTAGAAGATATAGTAGCGGGTCTGCATAATGCCGTAGCGGGAAAAGTGGCCAAAATGGTAAAAAGGTTGAAGCTGGAGCCGGATGTTGTCTTTACGGGCGGTGTAGCCAGGAATATCGGTGTGGTGAAAGCGCTGGAAGAGAACCTGGGCTGTCCGGTGCTGGTGCCGGAGGAGCCGCTTCTCAGCGGGGCGCTGGGGGCGGCCATACTAGGTAAAGAAATTATCTTGAAAGCGCTGGCGGAAGGCCAGACCGTGCAGCGGAGCGAGCGTCTCCTGGTGGAATCCAGGTTATTTTCGTAGGTTGTATTAAAATGGCGTACTATATGGGAATCGATATCGGGACCGGAAGCAGCAAAGGGATGATTATCCGGGACAGCCAGCCTTTAGCGGTTTGTTCGCTTTCCTCCGGAATCAATTATGTCAGAGCCGCTGATGCATTACTTTCGGAGCTTCTGAAAGAGGCAGGGGTTTCCCTGGCCGAAATTAAATATACTGTAGCTACCGGCCAGGGCGCTTCCAGTGTTTCTTACAGCAATCAGAGTATCAGCGATATGCGTTGCTGTGCCAGAGGAATATCCAGCCTGTTTCCCGAGGCGCGGACAATAATCGATGTGGAAGGGCAAACTACGCAGGTGATGCGGCTGAGTAAAACCGGACTGATGGCTGATTTTATAACCAGTGAGAAATGCGCCAGCGGCAGCGGGCGCTTCATAGATATAATATCCAATGTTTTACAAATTCCCCTGACAGAAATCGGACCGTTATCCCTCAAGTCACAAAATCCGGTGACTTTTACCACTGCCTGTGCCGTTTTTGGGGAATCCGAAGCTGTATCCCGTGTTGCTGAAGGAGTGCCTGCGGAAGATATTCTGGCCGGGGTCCATCGGGCTATGGCGGAAAAAATTAAAACTATGATAGAAAGAGTGGGGCTGGATGAAGCTTGTGTTATCTGTGGTGGAGGCGGTTTGAATATCGGACTGGTGAAGACGCTGGAAGCTGTATTAGGGGTTAAACTCCTGATACCGCCGCAGCCGCATCTGGTGACTGTCTTCGGGGCCGCCTTAATGGCCCGGGAAGCCAGTGAAATATGAATATCTTCAGGGGAATACAACAGTAATCGCTTAATCCCCTCGTAAAATCGCGATATTAAGCCGGTTGGCGGTATTGTATCATAAGTGTAGAGGCAATAACGGGACACGCCGTATTTTATTTTAAGGAGTGAGCTACATGGATACGGAATACGTCCAGGTGTTAAAGCATCTTATTTCGATAGACACTTCAGTTCCTCCCGGGAAGAATTACGCAGAAGCTATTAATTACCTGGCGCCTTTATTTGCCGGTACCGGTTTCGAGACTCAGAAAGTGGAAATACCACCCGATTTTGCCGAAGGCCGGGAAGGTCGCATAAATCTTATCTGTCACCGGAGAGATTCTTTCAAGCCCAGGTTGATATTCTACGGGCATATTGATGTGGTCCCGGCACAGGGGTGGGATGCTTTCACTGCGCGAGTAGAAAACGGGAAAATATATGGGCGGGGGGCAGCAGATATGAAAGGGGCGATCCCCGCTTTATTGATGGCGCTGGAGAAGTGTAAAAACGAGCCATTGTTATACAGCACATCGGTGATGATTACCACGGATGAAGAATTAAGCCAGGCCAGCCAGTTGCGCTTTATCCGTCAGTTTTTACAGCCAGTACGAGATGCTTACTTTTTCGACCTTGATTCAAACTTTGGCTATGTGAGTATTGCTGGCCTGGGAGCGGTACAGATGAATATCCGGGTAAAAGGCAAGTCGGTACATTCCGGTTTGTCTCATCTGGGTGAGAATGCAGTAGAACAGGCCAGTTTATTAATAAATGCTCTGTTGAAGCTGAAAAGGAAAGTTACACGGAAAAAATCAAAGATACAGGTTCATCCGGATACGGGATTAGACACTATGGTGCCCCGTTTGAATATAAATATGGTACATGGTGGTTTGAAAGTTAACATAATACCGGATGAATGCATCATCTCTATCGACCGCAGGTTAATACCGGAGGAGAATGTGAAGGATGCCAGGAAAGAAATCCTGGACACTCTCTCTTCTGTACGGAAAGTACACTGGGATATCCAGGAAGAATTCAGTATACCTACTGTGCCTCCCTGTGAAGACCCTGTTACCGATAAGCTGGTTTACTTGCTGAAAGATATTACCGGTAAAGGGGACAAATACGGAGAGATGGGTTCCGGCGATTTGGCTAATATTGTGATCAATGAATGGCAGGCAAAAGAATTTGGCCTGGGTGTCATACGCACGGATAGTAATATTCACGGCAATAACGAATATGTATATCAAAAAGATATTGAAGCACTGTCCGAGATAATATATCGTTTTTTGACGGGCAAGTAAGTTTCCTGTGGCGAAGGGAATTTAATCCAGTGATAACCAGGGGGGTAGAAAATAGTAGAACCCCATCCCTGCAAAGGCGAACAGGAGATATTTGGGGAATTTCCCCAGCAACAATGCCGGCAGAAACTTGTATAATGGCATCTTAGCTGTGCCGGCAATGATACCGCCGATGTCGAACGGTAGTATGGGTTGTATGGCGAGTACCAGAATGGCCCAAAACCCATACCTGTCAATCCATCCTTCAATCCGGTGATAACCTATGATACTCTCCGGGATGGCTACTTTCCTTCCCAGTAATCCGGCATAGTAGCCGCTCAACTCACCCAGAGTGCCTCCTGTGGCTGCGCATAGAGCGATAATCCAGGGATCAAATTTGGAGGCTGCGGTAGCAATGACAATTATGGCAAAGGGGACAGGGGCTATGATGGTTATATTAGCGATAAGAGCGGCCAGGAATACCGAGATATAGGCTACCGATGCATAGCGATAGAGAGGAAATGCACTCAGGTCCACAAGACGCAGAAGATAGACGAATATATAACTCACTCCGATAAGACCGATAAGTACAAGCACCAGCCTGACCCAGCGAACCCGGGTTGTCGGCCGGATAATAAGTTCTATCGCGTCTCTGAATACTGTCATTTGTTTTCTTATTATCAACTATTTCCTTCAGTTTGTAAAAAAAGTTTTTCTCCCTTGATTCTTTTAAATACATACTTATACATACTGAATATAGACTAAATACGTACGTTATTTGAACGGAATACGTACTGATGTTATAATGTTTTTACT
Organism: uncultured Dehalococcoidales bacterium; assembly: GCA_964541585.1. Classification (GTDB taxonomy): domain Bacteria; phylum Chloroflexota; class Dehalococcoidia; order Dehalococcoidales; family UBA3254; genus CAZIQW01. Next base: position 34,223 of record CAZIQW010000001.1, read on the forward strand.
GAGAAAGGATTGACTGTTTGGCGAGGCTGGGATATGGAGTTATCTCTTGGTCGAAAAGGAGAGAAACAAGAGTCGGGTATTTGCCGTAAGCTGGCTTTAGCAGGTATTCTGGCGCCTCTAATCTTCTGGCTGATTCCTATCTTCGTGGCCGCAACACTGTCTGACTATAACGCTCTAAGATATACCATTAGCGCTCTGGTGCTGACTCCTCAGGGATGGCTGCAGACTCTGGCTTTTTGTTCTTTCGGTATCCTGGTCATGCTCTTTTCTTTCGGCCTGTATTCCGGGATAATCAGAAAGAGCGGATTAAAGGCCAGCATCGTGTTTTTGTTCCTGACAGGCCTGGGTACTCTGATTATCGGTATTTTCCCCACTGATCTTGGCCCGACGGTATCCTTGCACGCCAGGATTCATCATGACACGGTAAAAGTAGTAGGGGCGCTTTTCCCGCTCTTATGTTTTCTACTATTGCCCAGTTTGAAAGCGGACCCCCGATGGAAAGGGTTTGTTCTTTATACCGGTTTCGCCGGAGCTGTGGCTGTTCTGCTGATTCCGGTCTGGTTTATCGGCAACTCTACTGGCTGGATGTACTACTGGGTAGGATTATATGAGAGAATATTTGCCGCCAATTCAATTATCTGGCTGGAAGTTATGGCTGTCAGGTTGATACTTCTTCCGGCCGGTTCAGAAAGAACCGGGATAGAAATCAAATCCTTTAATACTGAATACATGGGTGGTAGTTTCTGGCGGCATCTGGGTGAGAGTGCACGGCTGGTTTATCTTAAAATCGTTGAACGAAAACCGGGAGCGGGAAAGAAATCTGCTGTGATGGAAATATCCAGGTATACGGTTTTCGGAGCATTATTAGCCGTAGCCGTGAGAAATTACCGCCGCCAGAATCAGTCCATAAAAAACAACCCGAAGGCAACCGGGTTGCCTGCGGCAAACTCTGTCATGTTCTGGGTTGCCGGGGGGTTGGGCAGACACCTGGGATTAACCCCGCTTACTAACCTCGCGTTGACTATTGTCAAAGACGAAAAACAAAGAACCAGTATCCCGTTTCTCAACATGGCTTACAAACGGGATACTGGTTCTTCTTCTTAGGTTGAAGCTGGTATTTTAAACCAGGGACGCTCAGGCTAGACGCCGACGACTTCTTTGACTTCAGGTACCTGTTGTTTTAGAATCCGCTCGATGGTTTGTTTTAATGTCATAGTTGCCATAGGACAACCGCCACAAGCGCCGGTCAGCTTCACTTTAACTACACCATCATCTATGCTTACCAGTTCTACGTCGCCGCCATCGGCCTGCAGAGCCGGTCTTATCTGGTCTAAGGTTGCTTTTACTTTATCGTTCATGAAAATCCTCCTTTATTCTATTCTGAAATAGGATGGCCATAAAGTCAAATATTAACCTTGCTTTAATTTAAAGCGTCTTGAATTTAGTCTCCTGATCCTTTATTATCTGAGTTACCGGTCTGATAGTTTGCTATGTCTGCAGTGCATTCCGGACGGTTAACTGCAGGGAATACAATTTTCTAAATTAAAAATCAACAGGAGAAATAATGAGTAAAGAATGGCGTCAGCAAATCAGCCAACCCCAGTATGGCATTAAAACCGAAAAAAATATACCTGTAACGATGCGGGATGGTGTTAAGCTGTCAGTGAATATTTACCGTCCTGATGCACCGGGCAAATTCCCGGCCCTGTTTGCAATGGGGGGCTATGGCAAGGAGTTACAGGAGGAATTGATATCGCCGCAACCGCTGCGAAAAAGTCCTATCTGGGATGGTAATATTGAAGCTGGAGACACTCCGGATATCGTTTCTCGGGGCTACATCCATGTTATTGCGGATGCCAGAGGTACTGGTGTTTCCGAAGGGGAATACCCGGGATTGTGGTCGCAGCAGGAAGGAAAAGATGGAGCTGATATCGTCGAGTGGATTGCCAGACAACCGTGGTGTGATGGCAACGTAGGGATGATAGGCTACTCATATTACGGCGGTATACAGCTTAAAGTGGCTATCCAGCAGCCACCCCATCTAAAGAGTATCATTTGCGCTCATCTGTCATATGACTTTTATCGCGACCTGGTCTATCAGGGAGGTGTACTGATACTGTTCATGTATGGCTTATGGGATGGGCGCCACGGTACCAGCGGCTACGCTCCTAAAGATCGCACCTCTCAGATGGTGAAAAACCTGTCACCGGAGGAATTGGAACGACGGCGTCAGGAACTCCTGAATGAACCAGATATTAAGAACTATCCCAATCTTTTCCACCTGTTAAACTACCCCTATAAAAACCCGCAATTTTTTGATTATTTGCTGAACCCCTTCGACGGGCCTTTCTGGCAGGACAGGTCAGTTTATCCTTTCATTGACAAAATCAAGGTTCCTACCTATATCATCGGCAAAGTTGGCGGCTCCAGGGGTTACTGGGATGTCTATGAGAACTTAAAGACTACCAAGAAGCTCATGGTGAAGCCTATCGGTACGGAAGAGCGTCCCTGGAGAGAGGACATAGAGACCATTATCAGATGGCATGACCACTGGTTAAAAGGAAATGATACTGGCATCATGGAGGAACCCCAGGTAAAGGTGTGGGTACCGGGCGCTAACAAATGGTATTACGGTGAAGACCTGCCGCTGAAAAAACCCGAATTTACCAACTGTTATTTACGCCGCTGGGAAAGCTTATCTTTCGAGCCCGAGCTGCTACAGCCGCTGCCTGACTGCTTCATGCAGCAGCCCCTCCATCTTTCCACCAAGAGAGACTCGGTCAAATATATTAGCCCGCCTCTGCCTGCCGATCTTGAAGTCATCGGTCCGGCAGCCTTCAACTTTTTTGCTTCCATCGATACGGATGACGCTCATTTTATAGCTAGATTGTCCGATGTCGCGCCGACAGGCAACGAAATCACGTTATCCAGAGGCGTCCTGAAAGCTTCTCATAGAGCTACCGATGCCGTGAAAACCAGACCATACCTGCCCTATCATCCCCATGATAAGGCCGTACCGGTGAATCCGGGTGAAATCAATGAATATAATATCGGCCTGGGTAACGTCGTCAACGTTTTTAAAGCCGGCCACCGTATTAAACTGGAGATTGACAGCATGCTGGCTCCGAGAGACCCGGAAATCCAGATTCATTATCATCCACTGCTGAACAGTTCCCGCATCACCACGCACAAGATTTATCGTAACAGGGAATATCAGTCTCACATAGTGCTTCCGATTACTTCCGGGAAAGAAGCAGTTGAGGATGTTATGACCGATGAAAGCTTCCAGGGGGGATTGTAGGGGAGAGAGCTAGAGAGGGGATAAATTGAGTATTAAAGGGCGACCCGAGCGGGTCGCCCTTTGAGCTTGCCTGTATTTCAGCCTATCGGATAACGGTGGTAACTTCCCTGGCCGGTTTTCTCTCTTTCAGTTCCGGGCTTTCCGCCGGATAGCCCACCGGTATGAACGCGATGATATCCATCTCCGGCGGGACCTTCAGGATTTTTTCAATATCCCCTTTGGCCTGCAAGGGTCCGGTCATCCAGACCGCCCCCAATCCCATCTGGTGCAGAATGAGAAGCAGGTAGGCAATTGCCGAGGAGACGGACTGTATCTTGGAGTTGGCTGTATCCCTCCACTGCTTGATTAAGCGGGATTTGAGGTCGTCCGGGCGGGCACTTACCACCTGGTCTATCGGCGAATGGTACTGTTTCACTGCCACGGCGATAGCGGCGGGAGCGCTGCGGAAAGTGCTGGCCCTTTGCAGCATCCGGGTGGCCACATCGGGCCAGGTTCCGATTTCCGGCAAAGAAGCTATATAGTCCGCACTGTCCTGCACGGCATCCGCTATGGACACAATAGTATCCCGGTTTAAAATCACATAGAAGTGCCAGTTCTGCTGGTTAGCTGCATTTGGTGCGTAAGCAGCCAACTCAATAGCCTGCAATAAAGTATCTCCGGCAACCGGCTTATCCTGCCAGACGCGTATGGAGCGCCGGCTTTTCATGAGAGCTTCTAAATCAGAAAGGTTCATGATATCTTGCCTCCTTTTCCTTATCGTAAACACTATTATGCATGGCTGTGCTGGTTTTTACAATAAGCATATTTGCCATTAGCAGGCTGTTGATTTTGGGAACAAGCTCTACTTGAGCCGGGCAGAAATTTCTGCCCGGCTCTCTGCTCGGTTTGAATCTTATTTCTTTTAATTGCCCCGGAAGTTATCGGGATATCCGGAACACGGTGACCAGAGTACCGAGTCCGAAGAGAACCACAAAAAACCAGAGAATCCACCCGAAGATGGGAATCAGGCCTACCGCATAGAGCAAGAAAAGTCCCAGGGCCAGGGCGCCTATCAGGAATCCGCCGGAGGCGGTTTCCCGGCCCCTGGAGAGAATCAGCCAGCCGATGGTTAAAGCTACTGGAATTTGGCTAAGATAGAGCAGCACTCCCCAGACCACCAGGGCGGTTAAGGCCAGGGGTATCCCGACAATGGTAAACATTACGATGAAAGCGGCTATCGGTGTGGCAAAAAATATCAGGGCACCCCAGCCCAGGCACTGGGCAGGATGATACTGGAGAGAGCGCGCCAACAGCTTTATGTGCCGCATAGTAGCTGCAATAATGATTAGCCCGATTATGAAAACAGCAATAAAGTTAAACAAAGCGTAGATAATCGCCCCGGTTATCCCTGCCAGGATTCCTCTTTCCGGCCTTTCCGTCGGTTCCGGAGGAGCTACCTGGTCGACTGTACCGGTGACTTCCGCTCCCTGTTGAATGACGGCCTGGTTTCTGCTGGTATAGGTCAGGTCTCCCCCTATGCCGGCTTCAGATGTGACAAGAAGGTTGGTGACCCTCAGGTTGACGTTCCCTTCAATCTGGTTGCTGATAGTTGCCTCATCGGAGGCTCCCAGCACATTACGGGAGATTGACCCGCCAATCAGGGCAGTACTGGTGCCCAGGATCAGGTCACGGCCGATAACGGCAGTCTGGTTGATTATCAGATCGGATGCTGCCACTACTACGTCTCCATCGATGCTGCCGTTGATTGTTACGGTTTGCGCCGCCAGACGTACACTGCGGCTGATATTGCCGTTTATATTAATTGTTTGCGCCGCAATGGTGGCCCCGCCATCTACTGTGCCGTTAACGGTGATTGTACGGCCCATGATAAAGATATCTCCGTTGACAGTTCCGTCAATTGTGATATTGGTCCCCACCAGGTATAAATCATCGTCGATTACCGTATCGCCGGCTATCGTGATATTAGTATCGGCGCGGGCATCGTAGGCCAGTGCGGGCACGGCGAACGCTGAAATACAAAAGCATACCAGGATAAAAACGAAAGCCAACCGGGATAATTTCTTAACCATTTCACCACCTCCTCAAGAATCCGACATTTCGTGGCATTAACTGAGATCCCCTCAACACTATTGAGATATACGGTATATTTCCATTTTACATTACTGAGGAATAACCAGGAATCTAACCCTAAACTCTAATCTCTAAAATTTTATACAAATTCAAATTATCAAAACTTCAGGGCTCAAAACGTTTGAATCATTCAATATTAGAATTTTGGATTTTATTCCCTGGTTATTGTATCTTGGTTATTGTATCTTGTTTCCTGGTTGTCATCTCTGCGCATCATCTTCAAGATTATTGCTCTTTGTGGCTGTCACCACGTACCATTCTTCTTTCCGGTCGACATCATTCAGCTTGAATCCGGCCAGAGACAGGCTGATAAGCACTTCATCCAGTCCCTGCGGGTGAATACCGCTGACTATCAGTATGCCGCCGGGTTTAAGCACTCTGGCAAAACCTTCCGACAGGTCGGATATCGCTCTGGCAGTGATGTTGGACAGAGCCATATCAAAACTACTCCGGTATAATCTCCGGGCTCTAAGACTGAGGGTTCCTCGCCTGACCCGGATGTATTTATCCACGCCGTTTATCCGGGTATTCTCGCGGGCTGCTCTGACGGCCTGAGGGTCCGTATCCAAAGCCAGGGCTGAGGAAGCCCCCAGTTTGACTGCTGCGATGGATAGAATACCGGAGCCTGTGCCCAGGTCCAGGACAGACATTCCTGGTTGGAGAAGTTTTTCCAGGTAGAGAAGGCAAAGCCTGGTGGTTGGATGCAGTCCGGTGCCGAAGGCAGCCCCCGGCTCGATATCGATGACTATTCTAGTAGAAACCGGTATCGGCTGGCATATCCAGCCAGGCTTGATGATGAATTTTTCTCCTATTTCCAGTATGCCGAAATGTTTTCTTAAAGAATTGAACCAGTCTTCAGGCTTAAGAAGGCGTTCTTGAATATCGACTGATGTTTGTACGCGGGATAGGTTTTGCTCTATTTCGTTCCTGATGGATTTGTAGGAACGGCTGTGAGGCAGGTACACCTTGACCCTGTAGGCTTTCTCACTGCTTATATCTGAGGGCCATTCTTCGATTACGGCTCCACCCTGTACATACCGGCCCAGCATTGAGGCCATACCTTCCACCTCTGCGGGACTGGCTGAAACACTGACTTCCACCCACCGCATGTCATTCTGCCTCCTTCTTCCTGAAATAACCGGTAACCCGGAGTATTTCTATTTTACGCCAATAACCAGCCTGGTTGCCATACTGCCGGCGGGTAGAGTCATTTGCAAATTGTTAATCATAGTTTAATAATTATTAGATGTGACCGGAAATAAGGAGCAAAAAATCAAGAGTGAGGCTATTTTTTATTATTTTTCCATTCGTCTGCTTTTTGTTTCAGTTCACTGGCATTATTTAAGGCAGTTTCGGTATACGCCGGCCCGGTCAGCATGGCAGCCAGTTCCCGGATTTGAGATACGCCGGTAAGGTTGTCCAGGGTGCTGATGGTGCGGGAATCAGAAAGCCCTTTGTGAACGCAAAAGTGTGCATCGGCATAAGCAGCGATTTGCGGCAGGTGAGTAACACAAATTACCTGATGGTTCCGGGCCAGTGTCCAGAGTTTTCTCCCGATGGCATCGCCACTCCTTCCTCCGACACCGATGTCTATCTCATCAAAAATCAGGACGGGGATACTGTCCGCTTCGGAAAGAGCCCCTTTCAGAGCCAGCGTGAAACGGGAGATTTCTCCGGTGGAGGCAATCCTGGTCAGAGGCTTTAAAGGCTCCCCCGGGTTGGTGGAAACCATGAATTCAACAGTATCGATGCCCTCATTATTAAAAGAGTATGTTTTACCGTCACTGCCAGAAATTCCGGAGGGTGACGGGGTCTGTGTGACAAATACCCCAAACTGCATCTGCTCCATTTCAAGGTCGTGAAGCTCTTTTATTACATCAGCCGTTAACCGTGCAGCGCCTTGAAAACGGGCACGGGAAAGCTCGCCTGCCCTTTGTCCCATCTCCATTCTGATACTGTCACGTTCTTTTTCCATCTGCGACTGCTTCTCTGCAGAGGTCTCGATACCGGCCAGTTCTTCCTTGGATTTCTCAAGAAAAATCAGGATATCACCTATGGTCTTGCCGTATTTTCTTTTGAGGTTCCGTATGAGTTCCAGACGTGATTCTATCTCTTCCAGCCCTTCGGGATGGTGCTCCAGGTTATCACTGTAAGAACGGATATCCCGGGCTATATCTTCCAGTCCATAGATGGTCTTATCCAGATATTCGAGCTGCTGGTTCAGCGCCGGATCCAGTTCCACCAGTTTTTTCATACTCTGGACGGCTTCATTCAGTTTGAACAGGGCGGATACCGGATAGTGTGAGGTATCCCCTTCATATAGAGCCTGGTAAATTGCCGTTGAATACTCCTTGAGTTTCTCGCTGTAAGAAATAATATGGAGCTCTTTCTCCAGCTCTTCGTCTTCGCCTTCCTGTAATTTAGCCTTCTCTATTTCATCTATCTGGTACTTGAGAAATTCTTCCTGTCGGGCCGTGTCTTTTTCTATGTCGGCGAGGGATTCCAGTTCGTTATTCAGTTCCCTCAACCTGGTTGCCCGGGCGCTGAAGTCTTTTCTCATCTTATCCGTATGAGCGTAAGCATCCAGAAAATTCAGATGGGTTTTTTTATCCAGCAGGGAGAGATGTTCGCTCTGTCCGTGGATATCAATGAGAAGCTGTCCGGTCTGGCGGAGAATGGTTTTGGTGACCGTGCGCCCGTTGATCCTGACTAAACCGGGTTTTTGCCGTCTAACTTCACAACTGATTATCAGAGTGTCTTCATCCGAAGCCAGCCCCTTCTCTTCCAGGAAATAATTCAGAGCATCAAATTTCCTGTCCTGTGATATCGCAAAGATACCTTCTATCCTGGCCTCGTAAGCACCGTGACGGATGATATCTTCGCCAGCTGTCCCGAAGAGTAGTAGCTCTACGGCATCTATAATCAGCGATTTGCCGGCACCAGTTTCGCCGGTAATGACATTCAGTCCGGTATCCAGTTTCCAGTCTATATCTTCGATAATACCGAGGTCTTTGACTCTCAGTTCCAGTAGCAATTTGTATCTCCTGAAGCAAAGCAAAGTCAGGGATTCGTTTAGCTTAGCGCTATTGTATCATGTTATCAGGCAAGTGTGAAAATAGGCCGGAACTCCGACAGCAGGCGGCAGTTATCAATTGACATAAACATGCGGTTAATATAAAATATAAACAGTGGAGT
>CAZIQW010000002.1:0-23827 GCA_964541585.1 uncultured Dehalococcoidales bacterium
ATAACAGTACCTTCAGTACATGAATAAATATCCAGAGGATACCTTCCCCAAAATTCTTTTATCTTTTCTTTGTAAACCGAACTATCCAGACCGCTGGTAATGATACCCCGAACATCCCAGAGGTCTTTAGGCAGCAATTTGCGGCCTGCCAGACGGCTCTTCACCAATCCCCTGGTCAGGCGTATCAAAGCTTTAGGCCGGGAAAGCATGGGGAAAATATTTATATTCCCTGCCGACTGACTGAATTTGGTGCCGACCGCAGAAAGTACCAACGATAATCCGAAGAAATAATCCAGCCCTTCGGATAATGCTTCTTCAAAGGCCATCTTGATTCTTTCTTCAAAAGGCAGCTGTTCTGCTTCTGCCAGAGAAGGGAAATAATTCGAAGGGGTTTGTTCCTGCAAAATACTGGCCAGAGCTCCCGAAACATAAGGTCTTGGAGCTACGGTATATATCATATTGGGATATTCAACCAGCGGTTGTTTATCGCCCCATTTTTTGCAGGCAGAAAGTAGACCGATGCCATATAAAACAGGACCCAACTCATCCATGTATGCCTGAGTAATCGGCACCCATTTACAGGAATATTCACCGGTTCGCCCTGAAGTATGGACCCATAACGCCGGTTTCCCGGGGAGTGTTTCTTCTCTTCTTTCGGATAATTCAGGGCAATAATCAGCATAAGTGGTCAAAGGGACTATCTCACGAAATTCTTTAACCGAATCAGGTATCATTCCTTTCATCAGCTTACGGCCGATCTCAGACCTTTGAAGCGTTTCTATCTGTCCCTTTAATAACCGATTTTGAACCGCCATGAATTGCTCAATATTGAGATTAACATATCCGCAGCACATCTGCCACAGGTCTTCGGTTCTCCCTTGTCGTAAAAGCTCAACTGCCTTTGGCATACAACCTCCCAAGCCAGTCCTGTCCATCTTGATAGGACTATATAATGAAGAATGACAGATAATAAACGACTTGGGAAGCTATTATATTCTAGAAGATTGTTCTATCGAATGCACAAAAAAGGGACAGCGTTGCTGTCCCCGGCATTGACATGTAAATTAATCAACGACTACCTGGAGAACTTGGGTTTTCCTCCTGAGGCAGAAAGAGACTGTAGTTTCTGCACCAGTTCAGCGAAGGTACTGTCTTTGGGCTCCTGTCCCAACTCCAGACCATAGCTTATAAAGAAGTCCAGGAAATTCCGCAGGAGTTCTTTTATTCCCTGGGTGAATTCCTGAAATTCTTCCCTGCTGACATACTGATGATAGGAAGCCACTTCTCCACTGCTCTCCTCTTCCAGCTGATCGTTGATGAGAAAATTAAGGAATTCGATGCGGCTCATTTCCCCCCGATTCTCATCGATCTTCCTTAACAGTTCTTCAGTAACAATCAGCATTCTCTTGTCAGACATAATAGTTCCTTTATATTCTTACTTATTATAACAAGAAATAGGCCACTGATGTCAGGTTATACCCGGTACTCTTAACCGGATTATATTTCGAAATCATCCAGACCAAGCATTTCCTTGACATTGGTCAGAAGCTGCAAGAGTTTCTGACCTTTTTCAGTCACTCTGTAATAAACACAGGGGTTGCCAATCTTTATTGTATCTACAAAACCTTCATTGATTAAATAGCCGAGGTATTTTTGTATCTGGCTGTAGCTCATGTTGACGCTGTACATAATCTCGGTCTTGCCGGCTCCATTTTCGCCGACCTTAAGCATTTCTGCGATTATTTCGATGTCTGAACGCCTTCTATTGACTCTCAATTATGACACCTCTTAGCTACAGGACAATACTATAGTACTAGTTAATACCTTTTGTCAAGTACCGTTTTCACAATATTTACGAAGAACCGGTAGTGGTATATTATTAATGAGGGACTTGTTACAGTTCCAGCAGGATAGCAGAAATGAAAGCGGAAATAATAACCAGCGGTACAGAACTTCTACTGGGTGAAGCGACAGACGCTCATACTCCTTTTCTAGCCGCTCAACTGGCAATGCTGGGCATAGACCTTTACTATTCCTCGATAGTAGGAGATAACTACGACAGGTTTCTGGGAGTTTTAAAACAGGCTCATGAGCGGTCGGATATTGTTATCATCACAGGAGGTCTGGGACCCACCAGGGGAGACATAACCCGGGAAGTCATTGCTATATTAGTGGGGGAGACAATGGAGATTGATCCCGCATTGCAGCAATATATATCCGGATATTTTGTCCGCCTGGGAATGGAAATGCCGGAAAATAATCTGAAACAGGCTATGCTCATTCCTTCTGCCAGGGCTATCCTTAATCCGCTGGGAACAGCTCCGGGATGGTGGGTGGAAAAGGACGGGAAAATAATAATTTCATTACCCGGCCCACCTGCCGAAATGCAGTCCATGTGGGAAAAGGAAATATTTCCCAGACTGGAACGAAGAGGGGGAGCTATTATCCTGTCCCGCACCCTGAAGACATGGGGGCTGTCGGAAGCCAGGATAGACCAGATGGTAGGTCATTTTATGTCTCAGCCCAACCCCACCCTGGCCCTGTATGCCAAAGCCGACGGTATTCAATTGCGCATTACCGCCAAAGCTTCGAGCAAGGAAAGCGCTGAAGAGCTAATCCGGGAGCGTGAAAAAGAATTGCGCCAGATATTGAAAGGTAGTGTCTGGGGAGTAGATAACGAGATATTGGAAGCGGTAACCGGTCAGTTGATTCTCGGCAAAGGACTGACTCTGGCTGTAGCCGAATCGCTGACCGGCGGCCTCCTATCTTACTCACTGGCCAGTGTACCGGAAAATCAGCGGTTTATTAAAGGCGGGATAATCGCCATAGATGAAGAGGCCAGAGCTTTACTGGGAATTGCACCGGGTACTCTTTCCGAGAAAGACGGCATCCAAACTGCATTGCGTATGTCGGCAATAGCCCGGGATAAATTCTCCGCCGATATCGGTATTGCCATAGACGGTTATGTGGAATCGGATGATATCAACGGAACCGGCAAAGCTTATATTGCGATTACTCAACGGCAAAACGGGCTAAATTTTTCTCAGGCTTATTCCTGGCGGCCTCACCAGCTGGTCAGGCGGTCGGTTATGCATGCAATATTTAATTTAAGACAGTTTTTGCTGGAAATAACGTAATAATCACGGCAGGTCTGTAATTTAGTCTTTGCAAATAAAGCTTTTTCCAGTGTATACTTAAAATGTTCCAGTTTGGGTTTTCCAGGCCGGATAACCTGAGCTCTAACGAATTCAAACAGGAGGTCTTCCCAATTGGATTTCCAGGATATACCACTCAAGTGTTTCGAATGCGGAGCCGAATATACATTTTCTGTTGAGGAGCAACAGGCTTTCCATGCTAAAGGACATAACCATCCGCCCAAGCGCTGCCCTGCCTGCCGCGCTGCGCGTGCAGCACGGAAACCCGATTATCAAACGGAAAAGGATAAGCTCTTCAGCCTTACACCTCCGCCGGTCACTCGCCAGATGTACACTGTAACCTGCAGTTCATGCAATAAAGAGACTCAGGTACCCTTTGAGCCCCGCGCCGGAAGACCCGTCTATTGCAGCGATTGCTATCATAAAAACCGGATGAGCAGGTAGCAAAAAGTCAAAATTCAAAGGCCAAAATTCAAAACTGAATTACTTTTAACTTTAGCTTTTACCTTTTGAATTTTAACCTGTATTGAACTACTGTTAGTATTTATATCAGTCCCATGCGCTGTTTGGCTTCATCAAGAGTTTCACGGGCAATCACCTGTGCTCGCTTCGCCCCATCTGCCAGGACATCCCTGATATAGTCAGGCTTGGCTGCCAGTTCCGCCCGTTTCTGGCGAAATGGTTCCAGGGCTTTCCCGATTTTTTCGGCTACCATCATCTTGCAATCCACACAGCCAATCTCGGCAGTAGCGCATTTTCGGGCAATGTCGATCACCTGTGAAGGATTAAAATACTGCTGAAACCGGTAAATATTGCATACCTCCGGATGTCCCGGGTCCCGACGGCGTGCCCGTGCGGGATCAGTCACTGCGGTCTTAATCCTGGCAGTAATCTCCTCAGGTGAAGCTGATATCTCCAACTGATTGTTCATGGATTTGCTCATCTTGTCTTTTCCATCCAGTCCCACCACCATGGGATAGGTGGTCATTTTAGCCACAGGCTCCAGGAAGGTAGGTCCCAGCAAGGTATTAAACCGGCGTACAATCTCCCGGGCAATTTCCAGGTGAGGCAACTGGTCTTCACCCACCGGCACCACTTCCGCTTTGTAGAGTATAATATCCGCGGTCATCAACACCGGATAGCCCACCAGACCGTAATTAACATTTTCCGGCTGCTGTTTGGCCTTTTCCTTAAAAGTTGGCACACGCAGCAACCAACTCAAAGGCGTCACCATGCTCAGCAGGAGATGCAATTCGGATACTTCTGGTACATGTGACTGGACAAAAACAATACTGCGCTTCGGGTCTATTCCGGCCGCCAGCCAGTCCAGCGCCATTTCATGAATACTGCTTTGTATCTGGCTGGTGTCTGTTAAAGTAGTTAGTGCATGATAGTCCACAATGCAGTAGATACATTCATATTCTTCCTGTAATTTAACATAGTTCTGAATCGCTCCAATGTAATTTCCCAGATGCTGCTTGCCTGTGGGACGAGCCCCTGAAAAAACTCTTTTCATCCATTTACCCCAATCTGATATGGTATTTTTCTTGTGAATTTATTCTTCTACATTTTCTCCGGCGCCGTAATACCCATAAGATGAAGAGACTTCGCCAGTACCACCCTGCTGGCTTCCACCAGCTTTAAACGGGCTCTGGTCATAATATCATCATCGGATATCACCCGGCACTGCCTGTAAAAGCTGTGGAAGACCGTAGCCAGGTCCTGCGCATAATAAGTAAGATGATGGGGTTCTGAAGTCTGGACTATTGTCTCAATTATTTCAGATAACCGCAGCATCTTGCGTATCAAGGTCAATTCAGGTTCGGAGTTAAGCAGAGAAACATCGCCATCGCGATAATCGATGCCCTTTTCCTGTGCTAGGCGCAGAATACTGGCTATCCGGGCATGCGCATATTGAACGTAGTAGACTGGATTATCCTGGGATTGTTTCTTGGCCAGCTCCAAATCAAAGTCCATCTGGCTATCCGAAGAGCGGGCCAGGAAGAAGAACCGGCAGGCATCCGCCCCCACTTCTTCGATTACCTCGCGCAAGGTAATAATGTCCCCGCTGCGCTTGGAAAGCCGTACCACTTCACTGCCCCGGCACAGAGTGACCAATTGATAAAGGATAACATCCAGTCTCTCAGGATCAATACCCAGAGCGCTGACCACAGCTTTCATACGGGATACATGTCCCTGATGGTCTGCCCCCCATATATCAATCACTCTATCAAATTTCCTATTCACGAACTTATCGTAATGATAAGCAATATCGGAAGCAAAATAAGTGGGCGAGCCGTCGCCGCGCACCACCACGTTATCCTTGTCATCGCCGAGTGCAGTAGAGACAAACCAGACTGCCCCTTCCCTCTCCGTAATATAGCCGCCACCGCGAAGCAGGTTGATTATTTTCTCGTAAAAGCCGTCCTGGTAAAGAGAGCTCTCACTGAACCAGACATCGAAGTTGACATTTAGCAATGCCAGGTCGTGGCGTATCCTGTCGAGCATTTTTTGCAATCCGATACGGCCCAATTCTTCAACCGCCTCATCCTCCGGCATCTTGATAAATCTGTCCTTCTCTTCGGCAAATATTTCACGGGCCAGGTCAATCATATAAGTCCCCTGGTAGCCGTCCGGAGGCATCTGAACATCTATGTTCAAAGCCTGCTGGTAACGGGCATAGAGCGACCGGGAAAATGTATTTACCTGGGCACCGGCATCATTAACATAGTATTCCTGTTCAACTCTGTAGCCCGCTGCGGAGAATATTCCAGCCAGGACACTACCCAGGATAGCCCCCCGTCCGTTCCCCACATGGAGGGGCCCGGTGGGATTGGCACTGACAAATTCCAGCTGGATGCTGCTGTCTTTCCCAACATCACTGTTACCGAATTCTTCTCCTGCAGCCAGAATGGAATTCACCTGATCTGTCAGCCAGCTGTCTTTTAAAGTGAAATTAATAAACCCGGGCGGCGCCACAGCTACATCCGCAATGCCGGAATCGGCACCCATCAGGCTGACCAGTTCTCCGGCAATAGCGATGGGATTTACCCTGGCCGCCCTGGCCAGCTTCAAGGGATAACTGGAGGCGTAGTCACCATGCTCCGGATTTTGCGGCCGTTCTAGGGCCACATCCGGCAAAGAAACTGCTGGCAGCTTCCCCGACTGCCGGGCTGCTTCAGCTGCCCCAGCCAGCATAGCGGCAAGCTGTTTCCTGGCTTTGATTATCCCTTCAATATTGTCGGTATTACCCAATCTAATTCATCCTCTCCTGTTATTTGGAAAAAATTCATCCAGTTTACGCATGAATTATAGCACAATGAGGGCTAAATGGTAACTTAATCCCACCACCCTGATTCCAATGTCAACCCACACCTGCTCAGAACGACGAAAGGAAAAATGTCGGGCTGGAACCTTTTGAATCATCCGGGATGCGGGAAGCTGTTCCCGTGCATTTTCTTGACCGGAAAGGGGTTAGGGGGAATTAAAGACATATCACTCCGGCAGACAAAGCCACCATAATACGCAGAAGTGAGACTGTCAAACACCATTAAGAAACAGAAAACTAAGAGGGCCAACAAGAAGGGGGGCTCTCGCCCCCCTTCAAGAAATAGGAGTCTATATTGAATAGAGTTTACTGTATTGCGTAAGATACCTGGACGTTCATTGTAATATCCATCTCCCCGGCTGAAACAGGAGTAGTCGGGGCACCCTGTGCCATCTCAGGCGCGGGCATTGCATCACGGTAAATTATCGGCGGTGAATAGGTATTTTCCACAACATAGGTGGGTCTGCCCAGATTTACACCAGCTAATTCAGCTATTTGTTCGGCCTTGGCTTTTGCATCATTCATGGCCAGTTCTCTCGCCTGAGTATAATATTTGCCCGGCTCATCGACCGAGAAATTGATTCCGTTGATACGGGTTAAATCGCCACCGGCACCGGCAACAGCGTCGATAATAGTGCCGACCTTTTCCAAATCCCGTATCTTGGCGGTTACCATATTACTTACGCGGTATCCGATAACCGTCTCCTGCTGTCCCCTGTCATCCCACCGGGTCACCTGGCGAATGTTGAAATATTGGGTTTTAATATCATTTTGGGCAACGCCGTTTGAAGTTAAAACGGACATCACGTCATTCATGGCCGTTACTGCCTGGGAATTAGCTTCAGCTACCGTATCCGCCTGAGCTGAAATCCCCAGATTAATAGTTGCGATATCCGGGACCACCGTTACTTTTCCTTCCCCGTTGACCCAGATACCGGTTTGCTGATTGCCGACGTTGACATTCACTGGCTGGGTACCGGCTGCCACAGTTCCACCGGCAGCGCTGCATCCTGTCAGACCCACAAGTACCAGAATTAAAACCATTCCCACTGCCAAGAATATTTTGTTTTTCATAGAAGCCTCCTTGTATTTTAACGTCTAATTGATTCTCTCTATAATATATAACGTGAAAGATAGCCCCGGGTTAGCAAAGACTTTAACTTTTCCTTAACTTAACCTATATCCACATTATAATAAAAAATTAGGTTTACATGATGATTTCCGTGACGAATAACCAGTCAAGATTGAAAACTATCTTGACAACGTGAATATGGATTTGCATTATTTATCTTGTACATAAGATATTACTTGTATTTCTGCCAATAAAAGGATTTAAGATGAAAGCACCAGAATGGATAATCATCGGTTTCCTTTCCCTCTTGCTCACGAAGGAGAATATAGTCTTATCGAGCAAGGGAGGATAAAAACAGCATAAGCGAGGAAGGATTTTACAGGCTTCAGACAAGAAACAGGATTGTTATTTTCCGAATGGATTAAAAGTAGTACATCCGGGATGAGCTCTTTCCTTGTGGGGTTGGAGAGCAGGAGCAGTGAAATTGCTTACCTGGTGTTCCGCACCAGTTCCAGATTTCTCAACGCTCTCTCATATTCAGCGATAGACTGCTCAATAGCCTCGAGTATAGCCGGCTGAACCTCGGGCGGAGCAGTATTCAGGGCTTCCTGCAAACGCTCATGGCGCACGCCAAAGTTTTCTGTAATGATTTGTCTGATCCTTTCCCATTTATCCATCTCTGAGTCATCAGACGCTTGAAGATTTGAAACTACTGACTCTGCCTTTTGTTCCGGCATAACATCGCTCGTGGGGCCCACACCCGGCGCCGGCGCTGGCGCTGGCGCTTGAGAAGCCGCTGGCAAAGGTGCCGGGGCCGGAGTATCAGAGGGTTCCGGCGGCATTGAAAAAATGCTAATCGGTTCGGATTCAGGGTCAGGAGTTGGCGTCGTAGCTGAGGCGCCCATCATGATCCGCGGCTCATCCGTCTCTACGGGAGCCCTGGACATGTCATAAGCATTGTTTCCGGCAACACCGTCCCGCACGGCCTCTTTTTCGATTAGGGTATTTATGTTTCTCAGGTTATCGTTCATCAGCTGAGCTACAGCCTGAACATCCTGCGGATTATCCTGGGCTACCATGTAGACTATTTCTTCCGCACGTTTTTCGGCATATCTGGCATTCAATTCAGCTTTACCCACTTCTGAAGGAGTCAGCGCCAGCTGCACATTCTCAGCGGTAATTTTTACCGGGTAGAGGAATTCATCCGGCATGCTATTCCGGGACGCGGCTACCGTACTCCCTCCGGCAATAACAATAACCAGGACTGCAATCATTGCGATCGCCCAACCTGATTGCCACTGCCATTGCCAGTGCCAGTTTAAGAAGGACCGCCGGCGGCTTTTCCTTGCTTCCATATCCCGTAACGCCGATTGGAATTCATATCTGGCACGAGCCCTGAACTCAGGACGCGGCTGGATATGAGAGGCTGTTTTGGCAGCCAGCGCAGTACGCAGCAAAGGCTCCAGTTCTCCTGCCTGTTCGGGATAACTCTGCAGGCACTGGTCTACCGTCTCACCCCGGAGTATCCGGTCCAGGCATTCATTTAATATATCATCAAATCTATCGTTCTGATTCATAACTCATTTACCAGGGCCTTTCGCAAAGCCAGCACCGCACTATGCTGCAAAGCTTTGATGGCACCCTCGCTTTTTCCCATAATTTCAGCGCACTGAGCGATTGAGAGTTCACCGGCAAATCGTAAAGACAGGACTTCCTGCTGGGCCGCGGTCAGGTTTTTGGTGGCCCTTTTCAGTTCTTCTTTATCTACCTGCTGCTCCATCGTATATTGAGGGTCATCTCCCATATCCGGTATCGGTAAACCTTCGATATCTACTGTCGCCTTTTTGTTTTGCTGTCTCAAAAAATCTACCACCTGATTATGCGCAATCCGGTATATCCAGGATGAAAAGGGAACGCCGGTATTTTTATAGGAGGATATCGACTGGAGCACTTTCATAAAGACCTGCTGCGTCATATCCTCGGCTTCCATCTCATTCCGAATCCGCATAGCTATATAGCGATATATTTTGTCAAAGTACGCTTCATATATCTGAGCTAAAGCTTCAGTATCTCGCTGTTGCGCTCGCCGGACGAGGCCCTCCTCATCCCGCACTGGTAAATTCTTTTGCTGCATTACCCCGTCCATAATATATAACGAAACATTCCTTAAAAAGATAGCTATTGATAAATTCTATACGAAAATCTCAAATAGATTCCAGACTCTATATTACAGCAGTTTAGAATCTGGAGAGTGCAATTTTGAATTCGTTGTTTATTTGTAATCTGAGACTTGAGATTTCACTGGATAAAGAGATGGTCGGGGTGAGAGGATTTGAACCTCCGACCTCAGCGTCCCAAACGCTGCGCGCTAAACCAACTGCGCCACACCCCGTCGACAAGCAGTAGTATATCAAAGCGCTCACCTCCGGTCAAACGACCATAGCTAGCAGGTAAAGCTGCGGCAGATATATTCTGTTATTATTCTATCATTATATATAGTTACCTGAATCGTCGCCTTGACATCCGGCAAATAACGTAATAACATTATTATGAGCATATGCTCAATACAGGGGGTTAAGGATATGCCCAGACCAAGAAAATGCTGCCGGGTGGCCTTCTCGCCGGAGGTAACCTATTTTAAACCGGCAGGTATTCCTTTAAGAATGCTTGATGAAATTGAGCTCACAGTGGAGGAACTGGAAGCCATACGCCTTAAAGATATGGAAGGTCTGGAGCAGGAGCCGGGAGCGGCCAAGATGAATATTTCACGCCCCACGTTCCAGCGTATCCTGGCTTCAGCCAGACAAAAGATAGCCGAGGCATTATTGAAAGGAAAGGCTATACGCATCGGGGGCGGGGCTTTTGAAATATCTCTGCAGCACTTTAAATGCATAAACGAACACGAATGGTCCATTCCTCACGAGATTGCAGAAAACCGGCCGTTAACAGTCTGTCCGGTCTGCAATACTGAGGAAGTACTTTTGGTTTCTCAGACCCTGGCAACATCATCTCATTCCGAAAAATACAGTTGCAGGAGTACAGATTAAGGAAATTGTGAATAAAACCAGTAAACTTTGCAAGCCAGCGCGAACAAACAGGCTATTATAAATCGCCTGTTTGATTATTACCAGTGTGACTGAGCTGGCAGAAGGGGGTTAATAAAATGGCAGAAGAGCATAGTTTTTGTTGTAGTATCCGGCCGGATAGGGCAAACAATACAGTAGAAGGGCGTACTTTTTTGTGCAAGAAATGCCGGAATATTTTTAAGCTGCCGTTATCAGACAGCTCTCAGCCCGACAGAGCATCTACCTGCCCCAAATGCGGAAGTGCCGAGATTGAAGAAGCTCCCTGCTGGGCACCTCTGGGTTCCGGAACGAATGTATTTGAAAGTTCTGACTGGGAATACGAATGCCAGCAATGTCATCAGACGTTTAAGATGCCGATCCCGAAAAGCCCCACCGAGGAAAAAAGCAGAAGATGCCCATCCTGCGGAACAGGGAATATCCAGCGGCTGAATGTTACCGGAGGTCAGCCCTTATATTGCGGCTGATAGGTGCCGCCGGAGGCCGTGCGCCTCTATTAAACAAAATGTTCATCTTCTCTCATTTCCCTGAACAATAAAACGATATGGAAAATTATCGGAGGACAAATTGAAAATTGCAGTAGTCACTGAAGACGGCTCCGCTATCAGTCAGCATTTCGGGCGGGCGCCATACTATGCTGTGATAACAGTCGAGGAAGGGGAAATTGCCGGTAAGGAAATGCGCGAAAAAGCTGGCCATCCCGCCGGCGTGGAGCACCACTGCCATGACGAAGGACATAACTGCCATGGAAAACATGGTATGGACGCAGCTTCCCAAACCAAACACAGAGGCATGCTGGCTAACATCCTGGACTGCCAGGTACTCATCGCCGGTGGCATGGGGTGGGGAGCTTTTGAAAGCCTGAAAAATCAGAACATCCAGCCGATTATCACCGACGTCAAGAGCATAGAACAGGCAGTACAACTTTACATCGATGACAAAATAGTCAATCTAACGGAAAAGTTGCATTAGAAACCGCTGTACATTCACAATACTGATGGAGGCCCGTTTAATGAATAAGAAGTCAAGTCCCCAGTGTGCGAAATGCCCGACTGTAGCTTGCAGCCCTCCCGTTGGGTCTCAAGAAAAGCCTGACCTGGACAAGGCGCCGGTTTTTTGTCCGATAAGAACCATGCCCGAAGTAATGGATAGTGCTCTCCTGGAATATGAAAACCCGGATATCAAAGAATTTGCCAGACAGGCTTCAATTCAGGAAGCCGAATGCTATGAGAATACTCCTGAGGGAAGAAGGACCAAAAATCCCCGGATTTTGGAACTAATTCAATTCTCCCAAAAGATGGGGTACCGGAAACTGGGAATAGCTTTCTGCACCGGTCTGGCTAAAGAAGCCATGATTTTAACTGAAATTCTGGAGAACAAGGGATTTGAAGTGGTCTCCGCCCGCTGTAAAGTGGGGGCAGTATCCAAAGAAAAGATTGGGATTAAAGAGCAGGAAAAAATCGGAGGGCCCGGCAGCTGCGAAACCATGTGCAACCCCATCGGCCAGGCTAAAGTTCTAAACCACGAAAAAGTAGATCTGGCGATATTGCTGGGTCTGTGTATGGGGCATGATACCATGTTCATCCAGCACTGCCGCGTTCCCATGACGGTTTTAGCGGTAAAGGACAGGGTTACCGGCCATAATCCACTGGCTGCTCTGTACTTATCCTCTTCTTATTATTCAAGACTTAAGACGAAGACGAAGTAAATACTACCAATATAAAATAATTCAACAGGAGAAATAACTGAATGACAACCCATGAACAAGTAATGGAGAGCCTGAATACGGTACCGGTACCCTGCGTGATGCGAGGACTGGTAGAAATGAATCTGGTCCGTGACGTTACGATAAATGACCATACACTCGATATAAAACTGGCCTCGTCCTGTCTTAACCCGGAAATCCAGGACTGGCTCAAATCCAGAATCGAGACACTGAAAGACAGCTTTAGCGGCATAGACACCATTAATGTAAATTATGAAGATGTGAAAACAGCCGAACTGAACCAGATCGGCAATGTGGTAGCCATTATGAGCGGAAAGGGAGGAGTAGGCAAATCACTGGTGAGCGGACTGGCTGCACTGGCCTTGAAGCGCCAGGGTTATTCCGTCGGCATCCTGGATGCCGACATCACCGGTCCCAGTATTCCCAAGATGTTCGGTCTCAACGACAGGCCGGAATGCAGCGACAGCGGAATTCTGCCGATGCCTACAAAATCAGGCATAGAAGTAATGTCACTGAACCTCCTTCTGCCCAGCGAGGAAGAAGCGGTAATCTGGAGAGGCCCAATAATTGCTAAAGTTATTACCCAGTTCTGGGAAGAAGTACTCTGGGGCAAACTGGACTACCTGATAGTCGATTTGCCTCCAGGGACGGCCGATGTACCCCTTACCGTTTTGCAGCAGCTGCCGGTATCCGGCGTCGTCATCGTCTCATCACCGCAGGACCTGGCTTCTATGATAGTTAAAAAAGCGGTCAACATGGCCAGGAAAATGAATAAACCTATTATCGGTGTGATTGAAAACATGAGCTATCTGTATATACCGGAAATAGATAAAAAAATCGAACTTTTTGGCAAAAGCCGGGGAGAGGAAATGGCCCGGTCTGCCGGAGCGCCCCTTCTGGCCACATTGCCAATCGATCCCGAATTAGCTAAACTTTGCGATGAGGGTGAAATCGAAAGTTACCAGAATGAGGTATTAGAGATACTGGCAAAAGCGCTTTCAAAAGCATAACAGGAGAGAAGAAAAAATGCCCGCCGGATTTGAAACCAAACTCAGGGTGAATAGCATCCCGGTTGAATTGAATGAATATGCTCACATGTATATCACCCGGATAGTACTTTGCGCGGTATCCATGCTCAAGGGCGGTGAGGATGTCAGGACACTGGTCTTCGCTCTGGAGGGCGATAAACCCAGCCTGACTGTAAATGAAAAGGATGTTCCTTTAATTGCCTTCCCCAAAGAAGCGCTGGCCGGGACATTCCGGGGAATGGTTTCCTCTCTCAGGGGAATCCGGGAAGTTGACAGCCTGAATATTGAAATAAAGCAGGTCTAAAATAGGACTGGCGGGGAGGGAACCTTGGAAATACGAATTACCACTTTAAGCGAGAATACGGCGAACTACGGATATTTGGCCGAATGGGGATTGAGTTTACTGGTTGAGGTAGATGACACCACAATTCTAATGGACACCGGTTACAGTACTTCTGCCGTACACAACGCGCATCAAATGGGAATAGACCTGACCAAAATCGATAAGATAGTGCTCAGCCAC
Source organism: uncultured Dehalococcoidales bacterium (assembly GCA_964541585.1). Lineage (GTDB taxonomy): Bacteria > Chloroflexota > Dehalococcoidia > Dehalococcoidales > UBA3254 > CAZIQW01. The sequence continues at coordinate 13,916 of CAZIQW010000002.1, forward strand.
GGACATGATGACCACACGGGCGGACTGCGGGAAGTGTTAAAGATAACGGGAGAGGTGGAAGTAGTAGCGCATCCGGATATCTGGAGCGCTAAATATGTCAGGCACCAGAGAGGAAACGGGTACAGGTATAAATACAGCGGAATACCTTTTCTGAGGGAAGAACTGGAGAGCCTGGGAGCCAGATTTAATCTATCCAGGGAATCGGTCCGTATTACCGATGATATCATGACCAGTGGTGAAATACCGATGATTTCCGGTTATGAAAAGCTTGAGGAGAACCAGCTGGTAAAAGAAGGAGATTCGTACATCCTGGACCCGTTAAATGATGACCTGTCCCTGATTATTAACACTGATTACGGGATGGTGGTGGTTCTCGGCTGCGCTCATCACGGGATAGTCAATACTTTATGGCAAGCTCAAAAGCTCACCGGAACCGAATTAGTATACGCAGCAATAGGTGGGACCCATCTGTTCAGGGCTTCTGAAGAACGACTAACAAAGACGGTCGCTGCGCTGCAAGAGATGGGAATCCAGAGACTGGGAGTATCGCACTGCACCGGGTTCAGGGCATCTGCCGTGCTGGCACAGGAATTTGGAGATGTGTTTTTCCTGAATAATGCCGGGTTCAGATTCAGCTTACCTTGATTGATTAATTGCAGCTTACAGCTCAGTCTCTAAATCCTCAAGCTCCTGCCATTTTTCATTCTCAATAACGTTAGTTCCCGGATGTCAGGATGGCCGCAATCACCAACCCGAGGATGGCACCGAAAACAGCCCCTGACCAGGGGCTGCGAGTGATGCCTCAGGTGCCGCCGCCACACTGTCCAAGGTACCCTAACCCCCCACCGATAAGACCTCCCACGACTATCCCGACAACGTACCACATTCTTCTACCACGCCTTGTTTTCATTATAACTCGATCTCATAATATACTGAGTATCACCGTATCAGTAAGACAAACTGTCTTACCAGCGCGGGCCTCAGCCAAAGTTGCGTGGAGAACAGGAGCTATCTCTGGAAGAATCCGTAGAAAACGATGAAAACACTCTCTCCGGTTCATTGTCTCCGCAATTCGGGCATTTTATTGATTTCTTGTTATGGAAGAAACCCAGACGAAGTTCAAACTTTTCACCACACTTGTTGCATTTATATTCGTAAACCGGCATTTTTCTCTCCTTTTGAAATTGGAAAATCGGTCTTAACCCCAGTCAACCGGCGCCGTTTTTCAAACTGTTCGGATTGGACCGCCCTCAACAAACATATTGCCTCATAAATCCTGGCATCGGAAAGACTGTAATAGACGCTTGGCCCTTCACGACGAGCATTAACCAGACCATGCTCACGCATGAGACCGAGATGCTTGGACACATTAGACTGACGCAGTCCCAATCTCCGTGTTAATTCATGAACCGGAAGTTCACCCCCGGCCAGTTCGGTAATAATTAAAAGCCGGTTAGCATCGGATAAGGTCTTGCAGAATTCCGCATGCAAGCGATAAATCTCGGCTCTTTCATTAACATCCAACTTGCGCCCCTAATACATTACTATATATTCATATACTCATATAGTATTACAACCGGGATATTTTGTCAACAATCCGAGCACCGCCATTTCGACCTCTTATTGGCCTCCGGACTCTGTTAATGTATTTGGGAGGCTACAGGCACCCCCCTATTTGCCGGGTGGTTTTGGCGGCTGAGGCAGCAGGGGTAATCCCCCGGAAACCAGAAGACTGGTGCCGGTAACATAGGCTGCCAGGTCCGAAGCCAGATATAATGCTGCACCTGCCACGTCTTCCGGAGCACCTATCCTCTGCAGGGGAATCATCCTCCCCAGCATATTGAAAAAAGTTTCTTTTTGCTGGTCTGAGGTCAGACCTGCCAGGTCATTGTAAAATCCCGTCTGAATAAGGCCGGGCACAATAACGTTAACATTGATATTAAAGGGAGCCAGTGTATAAGCCAGGTCCCAGGTAAATCCCAGTACCCCGGCTTTTGCCGAATTATAATGGATGGAATGCTTGGGCGGATTAATGGCGCCCATGGAAGAAAGATTGATAATTTTGCCGTAATTCTTTTCCTTCATGTAAGGTATCACTGCTTTACAAAACAGGAAATTACTTTTCAGGTTCAAATCGACAACTCTGTCCCAGAGTTCCTCATCCAGTTCTTCGATAGGCGGCGCTGAAGGCATACCCCCGGCATTATTGACCAGTATATCAATCTTGCCGAATTTGTTGATGACCTGCTCCACAACACTCCTCACCTGCCGGCTATCCGTAACATCGCACCTGACAGCCAGCCCTTCTCTTCCTGCTGCCGATATTTCCTTTACGGTGTCTTCGGCTTCAGGCATATTGACATCAGCAATAGCAACCGAACAACCTTCCTCAGCAAATTTCAAGACGATGCTTCTGCCGATTCCCCCGGCGCCCCCGGTAACAATGGCTACTCTGTTTGCCAGTAACATAGCTCCTCCTAATAGAATCAAATTCTAAATTCCAATGCTTGTCCCACGCTTGGTACGGTATCTAAACCCAAAATAAAAACCGAAATTCTAAATTACCTTAATCCTGAAGCCGATTACTTATCCTCTCACCTTGCTGGACTTCAATTCAGCTTCTCTGGAGGCGGAGGAATGGCCGTGGAAATACTCAAAGTCGAACTCGGTCCCGTGATTGAGACAGTGACGGCAGTGGCAGGTAAACAGATGGTCAAATCCATGCTTGTACCGGAGCTCCAGAAAGCCCCGCCCTAATTCCAGGTAGAACTCCAGCGGAGGCGGGGTATTGCCGGCCAGCTTGCTGCCCGGCTCAACGCACCAGAAGCCTCCCTGACGGGGCAGAACGCCATTACTCATCATGAAATCGTGGCCGGACAGTGTATGCTTCACCGCATCCTCATAGTTTTTAAAACCGAAAGGCTGGGCCATCTCCACCCCGGCGACAAAGCTGGGATTGACGTTGCCCGGCCCCCAGAACTTCACTGCGTTGATGGTACGTTTAACCCAGTTATCGAACCCGATTTCTTCATCCTTGCCGGAACAGACAATGGAGAAAAGCTCTTTCCCCCAGACCTCGATATTGGGCTCGATACAGGGAATACCCGTATCGTGAATCCGCTTCCAGCCCTCATCATCCAGGGCGCTGATTTGGAGGCAGGCAGGATACCAGGTCCACAAACGTTTGCGGATGGTCTCCAGGAAATCGGCATACCACTCAATCTCGCTTTTGCCCTGGTAGGGAGAAAAGAAACTCCCCCCGTTGATAAGCAGGTGGCGGAAACGCTTCTCCTGAAATCCGGTATAGAGGACTTCAGCCACTTTCTCAGCCTGCTTGCGCAGGACCATTTTCTCCCCGCCTTTCTTCTGGGCGGCGGCAAACGGCGTCAGTTCGCAGAATAGGCACTGCTTGCCTCTGGAGAAATATTCGCAGTGCTTGTTGGCGGTAATCTGCAGATGGTCCCGGCCGACGCTGAATACATAAGCCTGGTAGGGAGTACCGTCTTCGAACTGCCGGTTATAATATCCGGCCTGCTCCTCGAACTGTAGCACCTCAGCCACCGGCTCATTATTCCAGAGAATCGGGAATTTGCCGTCCTTATAATCTATGAGATAGGGCGTATTTTCCGCCATTCTTAACTGTACCGGAGTCCCGTCCGGAGTGCCATCCTTTAGAAAGATACCTCCGGGAAATGAATCTCCGGCCACCGCAGATTTTTGACTGGAATCATAGGAGAAAATATTGTATTCCTTAATCCTTAGATTGGGATTTTTCCGGGCTTCGGTAAGGGCTTCCGGACTAATGCCGGTGCCCAGGCGCAGCATATCCGACTTGACGATAATAGTCTTTTCGATATCTGAATAAGCCTTAAAGGCCTCTAAAAGATTCATACCGGTCTCCTTTTATTCAGTTTCAGCAAGCGGGAAGGTTATCCCCCTCCCATAGCTGTGCATGCCACTTATCCGGCGATATTTATCTGCCGACAATAAACAATCATGCTTATTATGCTTATTGAAAATTGTTTTTTCAACCCTAATAATGAATATAGTACGCAAAAAAACAAATAATTATGATTTGGGAGGTATTCGGTATGGCTACTATGCTCTCTGAGGGCATTTACTGGGTAGGAGTTACCGACTGGGCACTGCGGAAATTCCACGGGCATGAACTATCTACTCACCGGGGCTCAACCTATAACTCTTACCTGATTGTAGATGAAAAGGTAGTCCTCGTCGATACGGTATGGGGCCCTTTCGCCGAGGATTTAATCCGGAATATCCGGGAGATTATCGATCCGTCTAAAATCGACATCGTTGTAGCCAATCATTCGGAGGTGGACCATTCAGGTGGACTTCCGGCAGTGATGAGATATGTCCCCAACGCTACCTTAGTGGTCTCCACAAAGGGAAGGGAAAGCGTAGAGGGTCATTATCACCAGCCCTGGAATTTCAAGGCAGTCAAGACCGGAGAAAAAATCAACATCGGTAAAAGGGACCTGGTTTTTGTGGAAGCCCCGATGCTCCACTGGCCGGATAGCATGTTCACCTATTTGACCGGAAGCAATATCCTTATGCCTAACGATGCCTTCGGCCAGCATTATGCTACGGCCTTCCGGTTTAACGATGAGGTCGACCAGGAAGAGCTTTACGAAGAAGCCTTAAAATATTATGCCAATATCCTGACCCCTTTCAGCCCGATGGTAACCCGCAAGATTGACGAAGTACTGGGATTAAATCTGCCGGTCAGCATGATAGCCCCCAGCCACGGCGTAATCTGGCGGAAAGACCCCCTCCAGATAGTTAAAAAATACCAGGAATGGGCAGCTCAAGCCCCAGAGAAAACCGCAGTAATAATATATGACACCATGTGGGAAGGCACCCGCCACATGGCTGAAGCCATCGGTCAGGGAATGAATGAGAGCGGCATAGACTATAAAGTTTTCAATGTTGCAGTTACCGACCGGAATGATATCATAACCAGCATATTCAAAACGAGGGCTGTCATCATTGGTTCCCCTACTTTCAATAACGGTCTGCTGCCGACCATTAAACCGATAATGGAGGATTTAAAAGGTCTCAGATTCCAGAACAAAATAGGAGCCGCTTTTGGCACTTACGGCTGGAGCGGAGAATCACTGGGAATACTGGAAGAACATCTGAAGGCCTGCAAAATTCCCCTGGCAGCTCCGGGAGTCAAGGCCAAATGGCAGCCCCGGGAAGAAGAACTGGAACAGTGCCGGGGTCTTGGCCGTGAAATAGCACAGGCAATTCTGAGTTAAAAGCTTAAAGTTTTAAGTTTCGATTTATCCGGGTAAGGGGATTTGATGGAGAGACCTTTGCCAGCCCGGAACGTATTAGTATCACAGTCCTGGTCACTATGAAAAATAAAATATCGGAGGTTAGAATGGAACACAAATTACCGGAACTACCTTATTCTAAAGATGCGCTGTCGCCCCACATCTCGGCCGAGACCCTGGAATACCATCACGGGAAACACCACAAGACCTATGTAGACAATTTAAACAAGTTAATTCCGGGCACCGAATTTGAGAATCTTCCCCTGGAAGACATTATCAAAAAGGCCTCAGGTGGCATTTTCAACAATGCAGCCCAGGTCTGGAACCACACCTTCTTCTGGAACTGCCTGTCACCTGAGGGGGGCGGTGAACCGGACGGAGACCTGGCCCAGGCTATCAACAAGGAATTTGGATCCTTTGCTCAATTCAAAGAAAAATTCTCTGCAGCCGCTACCACCCTTTTTGGTTCCGGCTGGGCCTGGCTGGTCAAAAATCCTGACGGCCGCCTGGCAATTGAGCAGGCCGGTAATGCCGGAAACCCATTAAGAGACGGGAAAAAGCCTGTTCTGACCTGTGACGTCTGGGAACATGCCTACTACATTGATTACCGAAATGCCAGGGCCAAATTCATAGAAGCTTTCTGGAACCTGGTTAACTGGAAATGGGCTGCTTCTAATCTGCCCTGAAAATAATTCGACCAGAGGATACGTTGATGACTGAGAAAGTGGAATTCTATTGCTGGGCACGCTGAGTTACCTGCCGGAAAACGAAAGAGTTTCTTTCGCAGCAGCAAATCAGCTTCATTGAACGGGATTTCTTCAAAGACAAGTTCAGCAGGGAAGAAATCACAGGACTGCTTCAGGATAAGCCGGCTGGTGAAATGTTCAACTTCCGGAGTCCGAGCTTTGCCAAACTGGGACTCGACCGGGAGAAACTAAACGATAATGAGCTTATCGACCTTATGTTGAAAGAACCCAGACTCATAAGGCGGCCGGTGGTCAGAATCGGTGATAAGGTATTCTATGGCGCCGACCGGAAGTTCCTGGAAAAAGAGAAATTGCTGTCTTGAGTTGTTTGTTAACTGACATTTCATGAAATATTTTAGAAAATTGTTTAATAGATATATAGAGGAGGTGAAATATGCCAGAAGAATTCAAACCGGGCTGTCATCGGCCGCCCATCAAGAAACCAGTCCTTGAGAACGATGCAGCCAGCGAAATAAATGTTAAGGAGGCTAAAAAACCGATGGTCAAAGTGGGACAACCAGCACCGGAATTTACCGCATCTGCTTATCATAACGGCAAATTTATGAATATCAGTCTCTCTGAATATAAAGGGAAGTGGGTATTACTGTGTTTTTATCCGGGTGATTTTACTTTTGTCTGAGCCACGGAAATTTCAGCAGTTGCTGAAAAATATCCTGCATTTCAGGACCTGGGTGTAGAAGTGCTATCCTGCAGCGTTGATAGTATTTATGTACACAAAATGTGGAATGACCACGAGCTATCCAAAATGATAAACAAGGATATTCCCTTCGCCATGTTATCCGATCAGGATGGCAGTATCGGAAAAATTTACGGCATCTATGATGATGACACCGGTGTTGAAACCAGGGGAAGATTTATTATTGATCCAGATGGCAAAATACAGGGTTTTGAAGTTTTAACACCTCCGGTTGGCCGCAATGTCAGTGAATCCATCAGACAAATTCAAGCTTTCCAACTGGTACGGAATTCAAAAGGTACGGAGGCCACTCCTTCCGGCTGGAAACCTGGAAAACCGACTTTGAAGCCGGGACCCGATCTGGTCGGCAACGTCTGGAAAGTATGGAAAGTGAACCAGGCTTTTGATGATTAATTTTTCATGGAAAGAATAATACCGGTAGCAGGTATCTCCATCAGGAAATGGAGATACCTGCTGCTCCCGTTTTCTATTTCAAGAAGTCAGCTACCTCCCGGCTTATGAACGGGATATGCGAAAAGATAGTAACGTGGGTTGCCGGAAGCCATTTTAGAGGGGGTTTTCCACAGGCTTCCCAGAATTCCAGTGCAGCCTGTCGGGGTATAATTTCATCCTGTTCTGCATTTATCATCATCACTGGACGCCCTCGAAGATTTCCGGCAAAAGTCAACGGGTCAAATAGAAAACATTCTTTGGCCGGGACTACATTTTCAATCCCTTTCTGTGCAACATCCGCCAGGTAACGCGGGTACTGGCTATAAATTTGACGGCATTCCTCCCGGGTGCAGGTATGCCCGGTACTGACATGTTCAGATGCACCTCCCCAGGAAAGCTCTTCCAGGTTTCCACCGGTGACGATAAAAAATCCCCGGGATATTCTCCTGTCCATTGCCATGGCTATGGCAGCAATCATCCCTCCCATACTTATCCCCACCACACTGATTTTCCCAGCCTCGATTTCATCCCTGCCGGTTGCCCAGTCCATGAGCCTGCAGATATCGGTAACCGAGACCTGGTAAGCTTCCAGCCAAGCTCCGGCATCAGGCGGCAGGTATTGTCCCTCCATTGACCGGGGCATCCGCCGGGAATGAAACACCATGTACAGAACCAGCGCAGCCACTTTTTGCCTGACCAGCTGCCGCGCCAGCATCAGGCAGGGGACCAGGCTATCATCTCCAAATCCGGGAACCAGAACGGCTAAAGGCATCTTTTCTGCGCTTTCAGGGATGAAATAATCACCGTAAACGGTATTCCCTTCTACATATCTGAGGGGACGAGGAGCGGGGTATGTCACTGTATAATGAGACCATTGTGACGTCCCGCCTGCCCGGATTACCTCAAAGTTGGAATCGGAAGCTGCATAATCATAAGGATACATGAAAATATCCTCCTAATTGTTTGTCCTGATTATTGTAAATGCCGGAGCATCCCATTTTCAAGAGCGAGCTTATTATTCTTGACAAATAAAATGATTTGCTTTAATTTGGATTACGGACTCATATTCAATAATGTATAGGAAAAAATCCCTGGATACCCTCTCCTGGTCTTGCGAGCGAGTTGTATATTTAACTGGAATATTTATTCCGAGGTAACTCCATTTATAAACCGAGCCTGTCATTTCCGCTTTTGGGGACAGAAATATTACACCGAAAACATTTTATATAATAATTTCAGGAGGTATAGTTTTGGAATACAAGGGGAAAGCTTATAATCCCAAAATCTTTGAGACCGAGAAAGAACACCATGAGAGGTTCAACGGCCTGCCACGGGAGGCTATTGACACACTGAGAAAAGTCACCCAAGACGGTAAGGCACGGGCAGGACTGCCGGACACATGGACATACGACGAACTTTGGGAAATGCGCCGGGCCAAACGTTCGGGACAGGTCGGTCATTTTATCTATGAGATGTTCTATGATATCTACATGGGCGTGGAAGATGAACTGGTGGCCAACTCCATCGATACCCAGGTCCGCCTCTATCCGGACTATGTACCCCGAGCTAACGATATAATTGACTATGCTATCAAGGCTTCCAAAGCCAAAATGCGCGCCTTCATCAGCCAGGACCACTTCTTCCCGACCGTAGGACAGGCCTGGGCAGCTCAAATAAAAGTCGATGAAATGGTGCAGGCCGGCGAGCTTGAGTACGCCACTGAGTGCCTGGGCTCTCACATCTTTGCCTGGAGCCATCATCCTGACCAGGTACATCTAATCCACAAATATCCCAATCTCGGCGCAGTCCTGTTCTATTGTCAGACTTATGGCGGAAAAAACTGCGGCCCGGTTGTCCACATGTTCGATGATAACGGGAAAGTGCATCCTGAAGTAAGGCAGATTCTAAAACTCTGCGCTGACTATAAGATAGGTGTGATGAGCGGTCATGCCACCATGGAATACGACGAGATTCTGCGTCTGGCGCAGGTCGCCAATGAAGTCGGCTGTCACCTGATGTGGATGCATGCTGCCCCCTGGGCGGCGAGAGAAGACCGCGCGACGATCCAGCAGTATAAAGATTTAATCAAGCTTGGCTGCTACCTCCAGGTGGATGCTAACAAAGTCCTCCCCAGCATTATCTGGCCCTGCATTGACCCTAACCAGGGAATGGAGTGGATGAAGGAACTGGGGCCGGATCATATTATACCCTGCACTGACGGCGGCCAGCCTTTCTTCGGCGATGCTCTGGACGTCTGGAAGATGTTCGTTCGGGCCATGATTCACTTTGGCCTCCCGAAAGATGACATCAAGCAGATGATTCAAACCAATCCTGCTGAATTCCTGTACCTGCCTGAGAAGAGAAAGGATATGCCTGAGAAGAAAATCGTTTAACGATTATTCATAATCCCGTTTCGACATGAGAGGGCAAACTGAAAAAGATTCTAATGCGCGTTTCAGTTTGCCCTTCTGTTTATCATCTCCCTTCAATTAATGAAATCCAGCAAAAACCACTTGACAAATACATTGTTTTATTTTAATCTTGAATTATGGACATATGTCCATAATAGAAAAAAGGGAAAGGGCCATGGGAAGACCCCCGCTATGTCGGCGAGTAAGTTATATACCGGCCGTGACCTATTTTAAACCGGCCAGCATTCCCTTGAGGGAACTGGAAGAGATATGTCTTTCAGTGGAAGAAGTCGAGGCTATCCGCCTCA
>CAZIQW010000003.1:0-1377 GCA_964541585.1 uncultured Dehalococcoidales bacterium
TAATGAGCGGTGACTGGAGTTCAGACGTGTGCTCTTCCGATCTTCTTTGGCATGGGTTTTGGGGGGAGTAACACCATACGCTTATCGATGATTTCGGAAATATTTGGAACCCGGTCTGCCGGGGCTATTATCGGTCTTGTTTCAGTAGCCTGGTCGGTAGGAGGTGTCGTCGGGCCCATCCTGGCGGGTTATATTTTTGACGTCAGCCAGAGTTATAACACGGCCTTTTTAATCGGAGGTCTGCTGCTGGTGGTGGGGGCTGTGGCTGGATTTTTTCTCAAGTCTCCTGATTCCAGGGCAGATTTTAATTAAGGTAATGACCGCGACTTTGTCTAAAAACATCAATAAGTATGCAATATGGTGTAACAATATCCGCTATTCTTCGTTAATAACTATGCGGTAACGGAAATTTAAGAATAGAGGAGTTATTATGCGGAGAATAATAAAAATTTTAGGAATAGCTACGGTGTCATCTGCCCTTCTGTTTGTTTCCTTGGCAGGTACTGCTTTCGCCGCAGGCCCCAACGGCGACCAGGACCAGTTGAGAATTCGTGATGGTAGCTGCGATAATGTCAGCACTGACTGTATCCCCAATGAAAACAATCATCAATACCTGTCTAACGGCCCCCATGGAGTCCCAAAAAGTAATTCAGATTAGGTAAAGGAATTATTCAAAGATTCATCTATTAAATTGAGAGGAAATAGATAGCCTGTAGGTATTTTCGGGGATTTACATAACAGCCGTTACCGGAGAATTTTAGACCCTGAACAAAATATCGATTTGGCTAAAGAATAAGAGGAAGCCTATGGCTTCCTCTTATTAGTCTCATTTACGGTCTCATCCGGAGATATGGTCCTGCGCTGAGGATGGCTTCTTATGGCTGTTGGAAGGGAGGGGGATCCTGTACCTGCACCTGGCTAACAGTACCCTGGCCGTTGTCCCCGCGTACCTTGTCGCCTCCGGCAAAAGCCGGAACCGACGAAGCAAGTATCACCATAACAGCTACCAGCAGACTCAGAATCAATTTTTTCATTAACAATTGTCTCCTTCTTTTATTTTTTGTGCAGGCTAAATATTGACTGTATAAATATAACCGATTTCCGGCATTCCTTTCAATTGGTCAACTTAGTATTCGATAGATTTACGGTTAGAGTTAAGAGCCTGCGGGGCTATTTTCGCCCAGAACCCCCTCCATCTTTTTGATTGCCTCCGGGACCGCTGCTGCCACTACCGGAGGTATTGCCGCTGCCGCTTAAGTCAGTATCTGAATTATTCCCCTCGCTGGAATCTCCGCTTCCAATAACCGAACCTGTATCAGTAGTAAAGTCGGGTTGTTCATTTGGGGAGCCGGTTCTGGTTTGTGCCTGTTAGATCGG
>CAZIQW010000003.1:1387-5268 GCA_964541585.1 uncultured Dehalococcoidales bacterium
CCACGAGGCAATCATCTGCCCGCTGTTTCCGGGCTGTTCTTCCAGACGGTTTTGGATTGGGGTTTCAGCGTCGCCCTCGTTTCTGATTTGCACTTGATTACGGATTTGAGTTAAAACTCTTTCATGAACAGCGGCAGTTTTTTCAACCAACTGCTGCGTACGGGCTCCCTTGCCCAATCGGGCAGCCTGTTCTACAATTTCCTGGCTCATAGCTCTTAATCTGTAGTATTCCTGAAAAGCTTCTTCGGTGTTACCATCGCTTTCTTGTACTGTTCTGTTAATGAGGCGGTTACATTCCCGTTCCATGAGCCTGAGATTAAGGTTAACAGCTTCTTCCGGGTCCTTTGCAGCCAGCGTTAGCAAGGCTGTTTCCTGGCAGGTCCGGGACATTTCACGGATTTGCTGCCGGATTTGCAGACAGTCATCATTTCCTTCATTTTGAGGGTTGTTCATGATGGCGATGTGTTTGGCCATCGCATCGGTCACCTGTTCGGAGGTGTCAATACCTTTAACCATGGCTTTTCCCAGGTTATGAGCAGCGATATCCAGACAGTTACGGTATTGATTGGCGGCCTTTTCCATCGCCTGTACCTTATTTTGTTCCGCCATGGCATTTGTTTCCGCCAGCCTCTCTTCAGCATACCGGAGAGACTTCCGTACTTTAGCTTCTTCACCGAATGTAAAGGCGAGATTCATTCGCTGTATCCATCTATCGCCAAAATAAAAGGGACTATCCGGAGTAATACCCGGGTCAGGCAGGGTTTCTGCTTCCTCAGCCGAAACGGTTACCGAAAAGGTAACCATGATAAACAGGGCGCAGATAATTGATAAGATTCTCAGGCGTTTCATTTTCTTCCTCCTTGTACCTTATTTTAAGTTTCCTTCAGTTAGGCTTAACGATTTGATTTCTTAATTGTTACAGGGTTTTGGAGGAAAAATTGGGAAACAGGCAGTAAAATGATTGACAGGAAACTAAAGTACTAACAACAGAAAACTGGTATAGAGTTAGAAGGGATTTGAAATAAAAAACCCCTGAAAACCAAAATTATACTATCTTATGAGGACTTGTGACCATCAGTGGAGCCGGAAGGATTACCAGTGCCGGGATTCGGGATTTCCCCGTAGCCTGAGCTATCCTCAGAACCAGTCCCATCCCCGTTTCCGGAATTTCCGTTGCTGCCCGGAGAAGATGTCGCAGTAGCCTCTGGCTTTTCACTACCCGTACCACCGGGGCCATTCTGGTGCTGAGGAGGAGTTAAGGCCTCTTGACCGGGAGCTGGCGCATTATGTTCTCCTGAAGGTTGAACTTCGGGGCTGTGTCCGGGCTCGCCCTGATTCTGGTATCTGTAACTCGCCTGGGTTTGAAATTGCGTAGTAAGCTCCTGGCTGGTTTCCAGAACATTCGTATATTCTTCAGGGACCTGCCGGATAACAATGTCCAGGGTCTCAATGTAATTTTGCAACGCCTGTGAGCTCAACCTCTCAACATCCAGAATCTCTTTATTCTTCTCCTGAGCAGCCTCCAGAATATTTCGGCCGAGTTGATTGAATTGCTGGTAGTGAAGCATGGCTTCCTGCATCAGGTGATATTGGTTATTACTGGCTTTAGCTTGAGCTCGATGTAATCTCTGCTTCATTATATCCAGATTAATCAGAACTGCCTGTGTGCTGTCATATTGTGCCAGCATATTCAGGGTATCCGCTTGCTGGTTTACAGCCAAAGATATGGCTTCCTGAACAGGTCCATTATAAACAGGGTGAGCGTCAATAATATTGTCGCAGAACAATAACTGGTCCTGTAAATGCAGTGAAAATTTCTCCAGAAAACGGGTTAAGATCGTAACATCAGTTATGCTGTGAATCTGTTCACCAGCAGCAGTCAAATTACCCCGGTACCCGTTTACAGCCAGGCCGGTCTTTTCCGGGTTTCTGTCAGCCAGCTTGCCCATTTCATCAAGGCGGGTCTGTGCAAATTCCAGATTCAGCGCAGCTTTATCAGCACTGTTACCGGCCATCATCAATCTGAAGTTTTCAGTTTCTGTTTTCACCGAGTAGAGAAGTTCTCCGGGAAGGCTATTCTGAGCGGCATATGCAGTTCCTCCCCCCAGCATTGACATTATGATAACTCCGATTATTACAGCGGCAGCAACTCTGGCCCAGACCATCTGGGGAGGTAATCCGAAGCTGAAAATATCCGCCAGTGGATGTGACTTCTTCTGTCTGGTTGTCTTAATTTGTTGCAGCAGTTGAGTTTTAGCCATCTGTTTATAGCCACTGTCGAGTGTGGTGGATGGAGGCTCCTGGATATTCAAGGCCATTTTAAGCAACGGTTCCAGTTCCCGGTGGGAGGGATAACGGCTCAGGCATTCCGCCAGAGTAGCCTGACCGGATCTTATTTCGTTGATGCAATTGGTTAGAACTACCTCTATCTTTTCCATTTTAAGTCTCTGCTTTTCCGAGGATTTCACGCATCTTTTTTAATCCACGGTGCAAAATAACCCTGATATTGCCCTCAGTTTTATTCAGCGCTGCGGCGATCTCACTGTATTCAAAACCTTCGATGAAACTCATCAAGATAACCTGCTGCTGGTCTCCGGGAAGCTTAAGGATTGCCCTCCTGACTTCTTGTTGTGTAAATTCCGCTTCGATTAGCTTTTCCGGGCTGCTATCCTGGCTCTCCATGATTATTTCGTTATCCAGGTAAGCGTGATCTTTTTTAGTGCGGTAATAATCGATTATCCGGTTGTGACTGATGGTAAAAAGCCAGCCCAGAAAAGGGGTCTTGGTGCGCTTGTACCTGGGTAGTGCCTGCCAGGCTCTGGTAAAAACTTCCTGGGTTAAATCCCGTGCATCATCCACATTACTCGTCCTGTAATAAATATGACGGTAAACACGGTCGGCATAAATGTCATAAAGCTGTCCGAAAGCTTCCGTATCGCCACCTATGGCACGGTCAACTATCGATTCTATTTCAAGATTCAATCTTGAACCGTCATTAACGGAATATAACAATGGCGTTCCCTGTCCAATATAACGAATTATCTGGTAAAATGTTACAGTTTTAATCCATCTGATGCAACAAAAGCGCTGGACCGGGATGCTGTTTTAACATACCGGATAGATTTATCACCGGTCTGCCGGTTCGAGAGAAATTTGGAGGGGTGAGCCTGTGCACTACAGGTGTATTATGCCGTTAAGGGCTTGTATCTTCAATTAGTCCATCTTTAAGCCAGATTACACGGTCGACGTATTTGCTGTCTTCCGGTTCGTGGGTTACCATGACGATGGTCTGTCCTGTTTCCTGATTTAGCGTTTTGAATAGCTCCAGAACAACCCTGGACGAAGCGGCATCCAGACTGGCGGTGGGTTCATCCGCAAAGAGTATCTTGGGCTGGTTAATCAGAGCCCTGGCGATGGCTACTCTCTGTTGTTCACCGCCGGATATCTCATTAGGATAATGAGTCAGCCGTCCTGCCAGTCCAACTGTTTCCAGAATGTCAGCAGCCCGCTGCCGGTAATGGTTTCGTATCCCCAGGCAGACAGCCGGAATATACACATTTTCCAGAACGTTCATCTCAGAAATCAGCGAAAATTCCTGAAATACGTAACCAAGTTCGCTGAGCCTGAATTTAGCTTGCTCTTCAGTCGAGAGTTTCAAAACATGCCTTTCGTCTATAATTATTTCTCCTTCTGTTGGAGAGTCCAGAAGTCCCAAAAGGTGCAATAATGTAGATTTGCCGGAACCGCTCCGGCCCATGATTGCCAGGAATTCACCGGAGTCAACCTCCAGAGACACTCCCTTCAAAGCGTGGGTGGCGCTATCCCCTTTGCCGTAAATTTTCTTTAAGTTATTTACCTTGATCATCAGTTACCCCATATTG
>CAZIQW010000003.1:5278-22896 GCA_964541585.1 uncultured Dehalococcoidales bacterium
ACTCTTTCCCTACACGACGCTCTTCCGATCTGTGATGTCCATAACCGGGATCAGCCCCGCCAGAACTGCTGCGAAAATAATCCCTATAACGGAGTTCCGGACATTAGCGTTATCAACAGCCAGACTGACCAGTCCGACAGGCAAATCAATAGGATTATTTTCAAAATAGGGCATAATAACATACCCGAATAGCAGCCCACCGATGACAATCCCCAGAATTGCAAAAAATAAAGACTGAATAAGATAGGAAACGAATATCACATTCCGGCTGATTCCGATAGCCCTCAATATCCCGATTTGCCTTTTCTTGTTGACCACGTTGATATAAATAACAATGAACATTACGATGCCGGCTACTATCAGGCCGATAGCGCCGATGAGGGAGGCCACAATATTGAAACTGGATACTATTCCTCCCATGGTCCCGCCATATTCTTCCCAGCTCCTTATCTGTCCGTCGATGCCCAGCAAATTAAGTTCGGCAATTGCCTGGTTCTCATCGATTTCCGGTATGGTGCGAACCAGTAGCTGGCTGGCACGGTCTGAAAAGGACGAAAGCCCCATTACCGAAGCCATTTCTTTTCGGGTCACAAAAGCCAGATTATTAGCGCTGATTTCACGGGCTTTGAAAATCCCCTTGACGGTATATTCACGCTGGACGCCGTTGGGGTAGGTCAATCTGACTTTATCTCCAACGCCGGCCCCTTCCAATGTTCGAGAGGACAGAGATAGCGATTCTTCACCCCCTGCAATTTCAGTCCCCAGCAGAATTTTATCTCTGTCATTCGGTGTTAAATAACCGCCTTCAATAATACTGCTATAAATGGTAGTGACATTAACTTCTTTGTCCGGGTCTATCCCTATCACGTTCCAGTTCCCGGTCCGGCTCATATCCTGAGGAGAGACTCTATCTATCCACCTGTATTCAAAGAAGGCTGTGTTATTCAGATGAGGGGCAACTCCTTCTATGTCCGGAACTTGTGCCAGCAGGGTCTCCATCTGGTTAATACGCTCGAGGTGACTTTTATCATCTCTGGGGTCGATGACTATATTGGCGTAAAGAGTATCGATTTGCTCCTGGTCCAGCGCATCGGTCACACCGGAAAGGATGGACGGAGTGAGAATAAGATTGGCAAAGCTCAATGACATGACCAGGATTATCAGCGCCAGCGTCCAGCGGTTACCCTTGATTATTGATTTATAGGCCAGAAATAAAGCCAGTTTCAGATTACCCATGATCCACCAACCCTGTTAATTGTCTGAAGATATCCTGGCAAACTGATTTTCTATGATGCCAGGCTTTTCCAGGGTATTTGCCGTCTCCAACATATATTGTAATACCTGTCTAAGCATTTCCAGTTTCGCATATTCCAGTTCTTCCAGAAGTTTTTGAACATTTCCTCTGGAGGATTCCCAGATTCCACCGATTGTTTTGTGCCCGGCCTTCGACAGCCGGCAGCGGACGACGCGTCTATCATCCGGCTGGCTCTCGCGCAAGACATAATCTTTTTCCACCAGCCGGTCAACAAGACTGGTGGCCGTCGGTAGAGTAACATCCATTTCTGAGGCGATAACGCCCATACGCATGGGGCCGTGCATAAATAGCATCAGCATTATCTTCATCTGGGGCATTGTAATGTCCAGGGCAAGCAGTTCATGGGGAATGGTTGGCAGCAATTTTCTAAATAATTTATCTGATGTCATCAGGACTTCTTCAACCAGGACATTTTTCTTTTCCTGCTCCATGATAATCCTCCTAATATTAGATAGGCGCAAATATTTAGATAATATCTAATATTTAGAATTGTACTAAAATTTCCCCGGTAAGTCAAGAACGAAGGTATACTAATCCTGATAAAGGAATTCCAGCATTCTTAGAAATCAGGCCAATAATAACTCGATTTGCCTGTACTAATTAATGACGACCCCTGAATTGGTTGCCAATCAGTAATTAATCCTGAAATAAAAGTCCATGTATTCACGGATGCATTGGGCATCAGATTGAAATAGGATGTCTTATAAGGGAACCTCGTTTTAATCTGTTTTAACTCGGGAAATATTTTTATTCCGGGAAACAAGAGGTACAGTTAATTTGGGAGGAAACATTATGGATGAAAGAGAATCAAGAGTCATTACTGAGAAGAAAGAGACACAAGAGCCAAAGACCGTAATGGAGCAAAAAACGGTTGAAGAGCCCAAAACAGTCATGGAGAAAAAGGTTGTGGAGGAACCCAAAACGGTTATGGAGCAACGCGTAGTCGAAGAGCCGAAGACGGTTATGGAAACCAGAACCTACGAAAGACTGGTATCAGCTTCCTGTAAGGAACTGGATGGCTGGGAAATCGTTAATCCACAGGGAGAGAAATTAGGAACTTTCGAAGATGTGATGCTGGATATTCGGTCCGGGAATATAGCCTATGCGGTAATCAATGTTAGCAGTGGATTCTTGGGAATGGGCAGCAAACTGGTTGCCGTACCCTGGGACGCTTTATCTATCGAGAGCCGCGAGTTTGCCGAGGATGAGGACATCTCCCGGCGAATGATATTGAATGTATCCAAGGATAAGCTGGGAAGCGCCAGGTCTTTTGAAAAGGGTAATTGGCCGAAGCAGCCGGACCGTTCCTGGCTGAATGAGAATCTGTATTCTCAATATGGCTATACTCCATGGTGGGAGGAAAAAACCATGAAAAGAGGTGAGCACTATTCTCACGATCCCGGACAGAACTATTAAAACCGGGGGAACGGCAATCAGTGCCGTTCCCCCCTTTTCTTCACTCATATTCTGTTTACCATGAATGATTTATGGCATCATTCGGGCAGGCAGAATGACAGTTAACCAGGTTGGCAGCGGAGCAGGCCTCAAAGCCGGGGCAGGCAAGGTGGATTTTTTTCCTGACTATATCCTTAATTCTGGCTTTCGGCTGACCGTGGTCGTTGCAACCAATCTCGATGTTTCCGGACGGACAGGCTTCGACGCACTTGCCGCAGCCGTCACATTTACCGGTGTCGATAGTGATATAATATTCACCCGTGCCGTCTGAATAGCCGTAGCTGATTTTCATCTCCTCGCGCTTGCCCTTGCCTTCAACTCTATCCCTGGCGAAAAGCGCCGCTCCCAGGCAGCCAGCCAATTGCGGGTCATCCGCCAGCAGAGGGGTTAGCTCCACCTTCTCTGCGATTTTGGCTACCATACCCTTATTTTTAGCAATGCCACCGCTAATGCTGAAATCGCTTTGGATAGATACCCGTTTTAACAGATTCAGACAGCGTATGGCGATGGCTTCATTCAGGCCGGAAAGGATATCCGCTTTGGGAATCCCCTTGCGCAGATACGCTACTGCTTCCGTACGGGCAAAGACCGCGCAAATGGTATTGAAAGGGATGGCTGATCTGGATTGAAGGGCTGTTTCCCCGATTTCTGACAGAGGGACGCCCAGGACTTCAGCTATCATCTCCAGGAACCGGCCGGTGCCCCCGGCGCACTTGTCATTCATGACGAAATTGGTGACTTTGCCTTCACCATCCACGCTGATTGCCTTGCAGTCCTGTCCTCCCATATCCAGAATAGTCCGCACAGATGGGAAATAATAATTGATGCCCCGTGCATGGCAGCTTATCTCTGAAATATTCTCATTTGCGAAGGGAACCAACACCCGGCCGTAGCCAGTAGCGACAACATAGTCCATATCTTCAATATTGAGGCCCGTACCTTCCAGCGTTTTTGCCATGGTTGATTTAGAAGTGACCACACTTTCAGCACCGGTGTCACCGATATAGGAAGCAATCATTTTGCCGTCTTCGAGTACTACTGCCTTGGAAGCCCGCGACCCGATATCTATACCTGCTGTTAACATCTATCTGATTCCTTTTTCGATATTTTCCTTGGCCAGGATTGCGGCACCAATGGCGGCTACCATTTCGGGCTTCTCCGGCACCAGTACCTTGAATCCCAGTTCTTGCTCCAGTATAGCTGTCAGCCCCCGGTTTTTGGCTACTCCGCCCACTACGGCCACTTCCCTCTCAATTCCCAGTCTTTTGAGGAGACCCATAATGCGGCTGACCATTGAAGCATGAATCCCGGCGATGATATCCTCTTTAGGTGTAGGCGGGACGCGGTGGATATGGGATATAACTTCGGATTCTGCGAATACAGCGCAGGTGCCGGTAATATCAGCTTTATTCTTCGCCCGGAGCGAGTATTCGGCCATTTCATCCAGATTGACCTGCATTACCTTGGCCATAGCTTGCAGGAACATACCTGTCCCGGCTGCGCACTTGTCCTGCCCCGCCCAGTCCGTTACCCGTCCGCGGTCATTAATCTTCAGAACGGTGCTGGTTTCCGCACCCATGTCTATTATCATACGGGCAGCGGGAAAGAGGCTGTGCACTCCCCGTGCCAAACAGGTGGTCATTGCCTTCTGGGCTTGGCTGAAGATGACCGATTTGCCTCCAACACCGGTGGCTACAATAAATGAGTCTTGCGGTGACACACCGGCCCTCTTGACTACTTCCTCCATGGCAATTCTGGCAGAAGCTTCCGCCCCCTCACCGGCAGGCATCATAATAGAAGCTAAGGGCGGGCCTGAGCCGTCCAGCACTACAGCTTTTACATTCAAGCTGCCAACATCGATTCCTAATGCATTCATGATTATCTATCCTCCAGCAACTCGAAAAACTGCTCCATCTTCTGGCGTACTTCATTTTGACTATTTACAGTGGGATCGACGATATCACAGTCCAGAGTTAATACGGGCACGTCTATCTCATTCAACAAGTCTTTAAACATCTTGATTGTAGCGCATGAATGGCGACAGCCGATAAAGGCGTAATAAATAGCGCCATCCACCTTGTACTGCTTGGCGCAATCCGTTATATCTTGAAGAGTATTCTGCCCCAGGGGGCCGTACATCGTGCGCGATTCCGGTATCATGTTAGATTTCTTGACCACGCTTTCCAGAGGCCTGGATGGGTCTAGTGGCTCGTATTTCCAATAAGTGAAAAGTGGTTCGGTTACGCTGATTGCACCATATTCCTGGGAAAGATTCTCCAGAAAAGCAATCAGGTAAATCGGCGGTATAAAGAAGCTCATCAAGCGGAACCGTTCGGGGTTTACTGCGCCCTTGTTCTGTTTGACCATATCTGACAGTTCATCGTGCAGAGTTTGCAGGTATTCTGTGGCCTCCGGTTGCCCGGCAAACATATAGTCTATGGTCAGTAGTTCCAGAAAGCGCCTGGTGGGGAAGGGAGAGGGAACCGCTTTACGTAATTCACAGATATCAGCCTGAAGTTTAATTTGCTTGTCCATCTCCGCCACGTTTTCGGCCAGCTTGTCATAGTCCATCCTGTGCCCGGAGACATCTTCCAGAAATTTGACCATGTCCTTAATTTCTTCAACCATGTATTTATTTTCTTTCTCTGTATGGTCAAAGGGATGGTCCAGGAAGAATCCGGGACATTTAGCCAGTTCCATAATAAGCTCACCGCTTTTAGCGGTGTTATCACAGATAAGATTGCTCCAGAGCACTACATCCGGTTTGGGCAGCAGACCGCGGTAAAAACCGCCTGCCAGTCCCCGGTGGGGAGAGCAGACCTCTGCCGCCAACCCGGCTTCTGAGCCGCCGTTTAGAAAATCCAGCTGATTTCCCAGAAGTAAAGCAGAAGTCCATGTAGTAACCTCGTTGTGCAGCGGAGAAATTCCCATGGCATAGAGGACTTCCACCGGGAAAAAGACTGTGTGTGCGGCTACAAAGCCATTCTCTTTCTTTGCATTCAGGACATTGGAAAAATACTTATCCAGCATCTGGTAATAAAGCTGCTCGCTCCGGGTGCTGTCAGACCGGTTTTTATTCATGCGGCCCACCAGCCGGCAGGCTCTTAATAATGATTCAATCTGGTTCTTTTTGGGTTCCACTATAGTCATCTCTTCCTTCCTTCCACCATCTCCAGGAATGCCTGCACGCGAGTGCGGATTTGCCCGGAGCCGGAAGTGCCGTATTCTACATCCAGTGCCAGCAGGGGGATATTTTCCGTTTTCAGCCGGTCGCTTAATAACGGTACGTCATGAGCATAGGGCACGCAATAACGGATGGTTTCGCTGATGATTCCATCTACCCTGGCTTCACGTGCCAGATTTACGATGCGGTCAAAGCGCTCGGTGGATGGGTACATGCGGGCACAGGGAAAATTATTTAAATAACGCCGCGAAAGGGCGGCCAGAGGGTTTTCAGCACCCTCCAGCACTACCGGGTCTGACCAGTAACGGGTGCTGGTACACAGCTCATCGGTTACTACGATAACGCCCAGTTCTTCGATGCTCTTAATGAATTCAGGATTGGTCATCACGCTTCCCACCAGCATCAGACGGGCTTTGGCTTTGTTCCCGTCACCATTTTGCTTCAAATCGGAAATCAGTTCCCTGACATATTCATTAAATTGCTCTTTGGGCATACGGAAACTGCCGTTTAACACTTCCATTGTTTCCTGTCCGGTGATAAGCGGCTCATCCATTTTTCGTAAATCATAGAGTTCTTTCAGTAAAGAGCGGGACTCGTTCAGTGTCTTGATGGAATCAAGCAGATTGTCATCAGTTATTTCTAATCCCATAAACTGTTCCAGGTTTTTCTTAAAATCTTCCAGCTGACTGTAATAAAGCTCGTGAGCCCTCTCATGGAATTTGCGGGGTACGGTTAATACCTGGAAGAATGGAGGCTTGAGATAATATCTCCATAAATCAAAGAGCCGGCGGGCGCCATCACAGGTAGAGCCGCCTATCACTCCATCCAGGAAATCGTACTCTTTTCTTAATCCCAGCTGCAGGCAGCTCCTGGAAAAGGAACAGTTGTTGATATACAAATATGCATTACCGTCCTCAAGCTCCATTTCCTGGGTGTAACCGGTGATCCGAATAGGCAGAGCTCCAGCCGCCAGAATAATCTCCTCCGGGACATACGTACAAAGCCATCCGAAGACCTTTTTCCCCTGAGCTTTATGTTCCAGTATTTCTTTGGTTTTCGGGAAAGTCCGGTTAATCTCCCGGAAACGTTCGAGTACGGGTGATTTTGTTGTTATTTCCATAGTCTCTCCAGTGCTAATTTTTGACGATATCCTTGCTTTCAGGATAACTCTACATCGGGGTGAAATGCAATGCACATTGCGCCCGGCCCCCCGCCGTAGCCCATAATAGGACTGTAGTCGCCAATAATAATGTCCCGGCAATTAAAATTGTCTTTAAATTTTCCCGCCAGCTCCTCCGCCAAATCCGGAGCATCACCATGGCTGACCATGAAAGTCAGATTGCCGCTGGTTGTCCTCTCCTTCACCAGCTCTATTACCCGTTCCATCATGGCCTTCCGGCTTCTGACGCGCTCTAACATTTCTACGGTTCCCTCTTCAGTGACCTGATTTATCGGACGGACATTTAATAGAGACCCAATACGGGCAGATACTTTGGATGCGCGGCCTATCCGATAAATGTAACGTATTGTATCCATAGTGACAAAACATTTAGTTTGCTTAAGATATTTTTCCGCCACTGAGGCAACCTGCTCTGCATTCATTCCCTGTTCGGCCGCCCGGGCGGCTGCCAGGACAGGCAAACCCGCTCCACCCCCAACACTTCTTGAATCAATTATTTGAATATTGGTCTGAGGGGAAGATTCTTTAAAAAGGCTGGCGCCTAAATCGGCCGATTTATAGACGGCGCTTAATTTTGATGAAATGGTAATAAAGAGAATGTTCTGCGAGTCCTGGCTGAGCTGTTTATAGGCTTCCACTACCTGGCCTGGTGTTACGGCTGAAGTGGTAAAACTGACTGAGTCTCTACGGATAAAATCATACGCATCCCTGGTAGTTATGTTTACGTTTTCAGTGTACTTTTTACCGTCAATAATATATTCGGCGGCCGGTATGATTTTAATGTTATATTTCTGAGCTAGATCGGGTGGTATGCAGGCTGTAGAATCGGTCATTATCCTGATATTACTCAAATCATTACCCTCCTTCTTATTACTGTCTCTTTATTACGATTACGATACAAGGTAACCCCCATCGGCAACGATTAAGCTACCGGTCATGTAGCTGGATAAATCAGTCGCCAGGAACAAGGCAATCCGCGCAATATCATCGGGTGTCCCCATGTGTCCCAGTGGAATCCGGGGCATGAACTCTCTTAAACCTGTGCGGCTGTTCTCTCCGGTTTTCCGGGTTAGTGTGCCTTCGGTCAGAATACCGCCCGGAGCAATTGCGTTTACCCTGATTCCATGCTGGCCGAGTTCTTTAGCCAGACTTTTAGTAATTGTGAGTACTGCGCCTTTGGAGGCATCATATACCGCCATCCCTGTATGGGCCGGATGCAATGAGTCTATTGAAGCCAGATTAATAATACACCCGCGGCGTTGTTGCGCTATCATCCATCGGCTGGATTCCCGCGTGAAGTAAATGAGGCCGTTCAAGTTTACCGACAGTATTTTTTCGATATCAGCCGAAGTCAATCTCTGCAAGGGTGTTGCCGGGAAGATACCTGCATTATTTACCAGGATATCGATACCGTCCATCCGGGTTATGGCGATGCTCACGGTATTATTGACCTCTTCTTCCCGGCTAACGTCGCAGCCGAGAAAGAAAGCTTTATAGCCTTGATCGGTCAGATTCTGGACCATCTCCCGGCCCTTTTCCTCGTTCAGGTCGATAACTGCTACCACAGCCCCAGCCTCGGCCAGTCGGTAAGCGATGGCCAAGCCGATGCCCATCGCGCCCCCGGTTACCAGGGCCTTCTTGCTGGCGAGGCTCATAATCTCATTAATGGGTGGATATTTATTCTGTGGGCTCATAATATTAATATTATATACCTGCAACCAGAATATACCTAGCAGGTCTAGGTATCTACACTGTAGCGTATCATAATCCACTCGTTTGCATACTGTCAAGTTTAAAATAGAATCTGACGGCTAAATCGAAAAATACTCTCTGATTAAAACAGTATTTTATCCGACGGCGTAATCAGAGAAAGAAATGCCGCGGCACCCATCAAAATGAAGGCAAAAGATTTAGTTATAAAGCGACGTAGCTTTTGGCGCATCACCAGGTGCTGAAACATATAAATTATATTTTTTCTATTCAGGATGGGGGTTGGATGATCTATTGATTCGCTTGACTATGAGGATTAATACAGATTCTCTTCTTTATCCAGATCGTCGGATAGTTTACGGTAGAGTTCCCTTATTCTCTTAAGGTCTTTACCTTCCTTTAAAAGTTCGATGAACAGTTCCACTTCCAGGTCCAGGGTGTCCAAGATATCCTGGTCTGAATCCGGCAGCGCGTTAATCCATTTAATTATTGAATTATTTAGCTCAGACATAATTTTGCCCCTTAACTTTCCGGTAGCACCATTCATACCATTTTTAAGTCCTGCAAATCAAGCAATCACGATTGATGGATGAATGCGCGCGGATTGATTATGCCGGTATGGAACGGGTAGAATTACGAAAGAGCAGTGAGGATGACAGCATTTCAAGGACAGCGTGGGATTTGCTTGCAGTTGGTACAGGGAATTAGAAACCGTAAAGAAGGTGAATATTGATAAACAAAGTAGTCATCAATATAGATGGAGCGTCCCGTGGCAATCCCGGGCCTTCAGCCATAGGTGTTACTGTGAAAGATGAGAATGACCGGCTTGTTGCCAGTATCTCGGAAAAAATCGGGATTACCACTAATAACCAGGCGGAATACCGCGCTTTGATTGCAGGTTTGAAAAAAGCGGTTAGCCTGGGAGCGAAACAGGTCGTGGTAAATTCGGACTCTGAACTGGTGGTCAGACAGATAGAGGGCATCTATCGGGTAAAGAAAGAAGAACTGAAGCCGCTCTATGAAGAAGCCATCAGGCTGTGCAATTCACTGGCGAACGTTAAGATTATTTCTGTTCCCCGGGAGCAGAACAGGGAAGCGGATAAGCTGGCCAATCAAGCATTAGACGGGAAGTATAAGGTATTAAGCGTTTAGCACTGTGCCTTGCTCTCCTTTTATATAGACCAGGACCTCGGATTTTTCAGGCCCAAAGGGGATAAATATTATCTGAGCGGTTGGGAGTGAGGAAATCAATACCCTCACTCCCAACTTTTTCTACTCATGTATCAGTCCATGTCTTCCAGGAGTGAGATAAACGTATCGTGATGTTCCTCTTCTGCCTCCAGAATATTACGGAAAAGGCGATGGGTGGTCTCATCATTCTCTGCTCGGGCTTTGCCCAGTATCTGTTTGTAAAGTGTGATAGCCTCTTCTTCGTCTTTGGTATCCCGCTCCAGCATCTCTTTAAGTGTTGTTCCGACAAATATCGGATCGGGTTTGGTGTTTGGAACGCCGCCCAGGTAAAATAGCCTCTCGGCAATAGATTCAGCATGTTTCATCTCAGCAATGGCGATAGACCTCAGTTCACTTTGCACCGCAAATCCTTTTACTCCTCCCCATTGTACATGCTGCCACATGTACTGGATAGATACCTGTAACTCCCGGGATATAGCCTGGTTCAACATGTTAAGAAGTTCCTGAGAAGCTTTTACCACCGGACCTTTACTTACTGCCATTCTTTCCCTCCAAATTATTTTCAATGTAATTGGTTGTGCTAAACTTTACAGGTCAGGGTGTGTTCATCAAGATTAAATTTACCCGACAATTTATATTCTATAATAGAAAAATGCCATAGTGGGTAATTATATCTAAAATTGACATAAAATACGATTTATATTAAAGTATACGTAGGATTTCAAAGGGCCAAGTAAACCGGGTGACCGCTCCGGTGATAACCGGAGAGGAAAGTCCGAGCTCCACGGGCAAGACGCTGGGTAACACCCAGGAGGGGTGACCCTACGGAAAGTGCCACAGAAACATACCGCCCCGGACAACTCTTACCTCCTCTCCATTGATGGGAGAGGATTAAGGTGAGGGTGAAGATGGGGTAAGGTTGAAATGGCGAGGTAAGAGCTCACCAGCGGCCGGGTGACCGGTCGGCTGAGGAAAACCCCGTCCGGAGCAAGGCCAAATAGAGGGACTATGGGACTGCCCGGCCCGTCCCCGGGTTGGCCGCATGAACCGGATGGTAACATCCGGTCTAGATAGATGGTCGCCATTCTTCTTCGGAAGAATACAGAACTCGGCTTACAGGTTTACTTGGCCTGCCTGTATAGACTACAGCTGCAATATTAAACCGGCAATCAGAAAGTAAAACACCAGCACAAGCCCATCCATTATCGTGATAATAACCGGAGTCGAAACCGGTGCCGGGTCTATTTCAAGGGACAATATTTTCAACAGGTAATGGGAGAGGTAAGGCGGGTGTGCAGTTCCTTGACCTGTGGAGAGTCTCATAGCCGGAGAAACCCGGACGCTACCGGAAATCAGCTGGCTGTCACTGAAATGAATCTCAGTGAGTTCTGTCTATTCTTCTCTACGGCTTTCTTCAAAAGAGGATAAATGAAAAGGTATACTGAGTTTATATTCTTCGGCGGTAAAAGGGGAATACCCGGTAAAGGAATTGCCTTCACTGTCTGATATTTCCAGACCAATGCCGCAAAATTCACACGATTGATTGCGGGGCGAATTAAGCGCCCAGCCGTAGTAACGGGCTCCGCATTTGGGACATTTGCCTTCTAACATTGCCGCCTCCTGTGATTCTACTATCAGTGTCCCGATGACAAGTTCCCGGAAATACACCTGGCCTCTTGCGGGGTGGCTAAACCCGGTCAGAGCCTTCCATCCCGTCTTTATTTTATAATATTCGGCAAACCGGTATAAATTGTTATATATACTTAACTGATGTTCGTATTTCCCGCAGGTATTAGACTAATTTTCGGCCGGTTATCTTTTCAAAAGCCTTCAAATATCTCTGGGTAGTGGCTCTAATCACATCCGCAGGTAGTTCTGGAAAGGGAGGTTCTTGATTCCAGCCTGAATGTACCAGCCAGTCGCGTACCAGTTGCTTGTCGTAGCTGGGCTGTGCCTGTCCGGCCCGGTAGAATTTTGTGTCCCACAGCCGGGACGAATCAGGTGTCAGGATTTCGTCAATGAGGGTAATTTTGCCGTCTATTATTCCATATTCAAACTTCGTATCCGCAATGATGATGCCTCGCTTACGTGCAAATTCACGGGCATATTGATAAACCTTTGTGCTCCTGGAAGTTATCTCTTCCGCTACTTCTTCCCCAATGAGATTCCTCATATCCTCAGCCGGAATGGGTTCATCGTGGCCTGTTTCAGCTTTGGTGGTAGGGGTGAAAAGCGGTTGGGGCAACTCCTCGCTTTCCCGCAAATTTGCAGGCAACGATACCCCGAATACCGTACCGGTTAACCTGTATTCGTTCCAGGCAGAGCCAGCCAGGTATCCCCGTACGATGCATTCAACCGGTATAGTCCTGGCTTTTTTTACCACCATGGCCCGTCCGGTAAGATAAGAGGGATAAATAAATCGTTTTGCCAGGGGTATATATTTATCCAGACCCCGTACGTCTTCAATGGTTTCCACGAGGTGGTTGGGGATTATATTCCTGGTCTGTTCAAACCAGAAGGCGGATATCTGGTTCAGCACCTTGCCTTTCTCAGGAATCCCGCAGGATAAGACAAAGTCAAAGGCTGAAATTCGGTCGGTTGTAATCAACAGTAGATAATCGCCCAGGTCGTAAGTATCACGGACCTTGCCACGGCTGAATAACTTCAAGTTCTTGATATCGGTGTTTATAATAACTTCTTCCATGCCGGTCCTCGTCCTGATTATTTCATCAACCACTCAATTAAAGGTAATTGAACCCTTCTATCTATACGGTTTATCGCAGTGGTAAATATTTTGTCGGGAGTATTTGAATTTTGTGCCTGAATTAGCATACCAGTGACAATTTCTATATTAGTATATACCTTCTTTGGTTGGTCTGAAAACAAGAATTCTACGGTGTCTTTTCAGAATCCGGACGGTGTGGTATTCCTTCATCATCTGTTGCCAGGTCTTTGAATGGAAAATATCCGAGGGTCGGAAGGATATCGCCTGTACAGCTTGCCGAAATTGTAGTTCTGACATTAACTGGATTTTTGACATATCAGGTAACCTCAGCTATTATATATCAAAACATATACCCAACTGTCTTAACTTAATCGTAGCAGGGTTTTAAAGTGGAATGAGAAACAAGAGTTTTAGTAAGTTAATGCGAACTTTATGAAGAGAGATTTTAATCTGGCCGTTGAAGAGATTAGATTGGGTAATCCGCGGTTAAAGGATTTTGTCAAATTTCCCTGGCGTCTTTACCACAGAGACCACTGCTGGACGCCTCCTCTCAATGGTGATCTGCTGGGAAATCGGTTGCTGGGTTTGGATGGCTTGCTGACTTCTAAACATCCTTATCACAGCCACTCAGAGGTAACGCACTTCCTGGCTTACCGGAGCAAACAGGTTGTGGGTAGAATCTCCGCAGCTATCAATCATAAATATAACCAGTATTACAACTCTTCAATAGGTTTTTTTGGTTTTTTCGAAGTAATAGATGATTACAAGGTTGCGGAAACCTTACTGGATCATGCTCGAGAATGGGTGACTCATCGGGGTATGAAAACACTTCGCGGGCCAGGCGAGTATTCCAATGCTACACACGAGCGGCAGGGTATCCTTATTGAGGGTTTTGAGTATCCGCCGACAGTTGAGCTAACCCATAACCCACCCTACTATGGACGGTTTATTGAGCGTTACGGATTCAAACGGGCGAAAGATTACCTGGCTTTTAAATTTGACCGGAAAACTGCCAATATCGGACTGGTTCAACGGTTAGCCAAGAAGGTGAGCAAGGAATTTAATCATATTGAAACCAGGCCTCTGGTTTTCAGTAAACTGAGAGAAGAAGTCGGTTTAATCCTGGATATTTATAATGAAGCCTGGTCCCGTAACTGGGGCTTTTTACCCATTTCAAATGAAGAAGGGGATGCCATCGCCAATACCCTGCAATTTATAATAGATCCCGGATTAGTACGGTTTGCCTTTATCGATGGTAAACCGGTGGCGGTAATGGGAGTAATTCCGGACCCGAACTATGCCTTGCGTCCCCGTTGGCGCTGGTATGGTGAGTCGGACCTGGTCAGGGTGATCAGGCTGCTGACGATGCGCCGGCGCATACCGGTTACGCGGGGGATGTTCTTCGGTGTTAAATCTGAGTTCCGGAATACCGGTCTCCCGGTGGTGTTGGCAGGCGAATTGGCAAGCTATATTTTGCCCCGCCACTACCAGGTATGGGATGCCTCCTTAATCCTTGAAGATAACTCAGCCATTATAAAAATTATCGACACTTTTGGCGGCCAGTACTATAAAAGATGGCGCATCTATGATTTGCCTCTCTGAAATCGTTTGCTCTATTACAGGTCATTTAAGCTGAAGATTGGAGAGTAGTGTCGGACTAAAGGTTTTACTTCAGGGTGACTAAGATTAATGAAAAACTTACAGGGAAAGTTGCGCTTGTAACCGGGGGTTCGAGCGGTATCGGGCTGGCTACTGCAAAATTGCTGTCTGCTAACGGATCTCACGTGTGGCTCATGGCCCGGAACCGAAGCCGGTTGCAGCCGGCATTATCTCAAGTTGAAAGTGCTCGCCTGAGCCCAGGCCAGCTTTGCGGTTCTGTTGCGGCAGATGTTACCGATTTAGAGCAGGTGAGGTCCGCCGTAGAAGAGGTAATCAGGACTTGCGGCGCTATTGATATTTTGATCCTTTCCGCCGGAGATGTTTACCCTTGCCTTTTTCAGGAAATGGATATCAGAATAACGCGTTCCATTATGGAAGTAAATTTTTTCGGCGCAATACAGGTTATCCAGACCTGTTTGCCGGTTATGACTGCCCGTCGCGGAGGACATATTGTCAGTATTTCATCAGTCTACGGGTTCCTTGGCGGATACGGGTATTCCGCCTATTGCGCTTCAAAATACGCCCTGCGCGGGTTTTCGGATGCCCTGAGACTGGAGTTGAAGCCCCAGGGGATTGATGTTTCAATAGTTTTTCCTCAGAATACCGATACTCCCCAACTAAACAACGAGAACCACCTCAAGTCGCCGGTCATGGAGGCTCTGGATACTACCAGAGTCATGACTGTCGAGGAGGTTGCCAGTGCAATAATACGCGGTATTGTCCGGCGACAGTATATCATCATTCCGGGAACTGAGGGGAAAGTACTCTACCGGTTGGCTGCTCTTTTTGGCGGCGGGATTTACTGGATAATGGACTATTTGGTATCTAGAGCACAAAGAAGACAAAAGACTCTGGGGGGATGACCGATGGATATTTTTGATAAATGCTATAACTATACGGATGCAAAAGAAATCGAAAAATCAGGTTTCTATCCGTACTTTATCCCCTTGAGTTCCAATGAGGGACCGTTAGCGGAGTATCACGGACATAAGCTGATTATGTGCGGTTCGAACAATTATCTGGGTCTTACCACGCACCCGGATGTCTGTAATGCTGCCAGGGATGCCATTGATCACTTTGGTACCAGCTGCACCGGCTCTAGATTATTGAATGGTACCCTGGAGTTGCATGAACAACTTGAGAAAGAACTGGCACAATGGGTGGGGAAACCGGCGGCGCTGGTGTTTTCCACCGGTATGCAGGCTAATCTGGGGGCTATCAGTGCGCTGGCTGATCGCGGAGACGTGGTTATTCTGGATAAAGAAGACCATGCCAGTGTTACTGACGGGGCCAGGTTATCCTGGGGAAATCTCATGAGATTTCCCCATAACGATATGGAAACTCTGGAAGACATTTTAAAGGAAACCCGGGGTAAGGGTACTTTGGTGATTGTTGATGGTGTCTTCAGCATGGAGGGAGACATTGCTCCTCTTCCCGATCTGGTGATGCTCTGCAAAAAATACGGCGCCAGGCTGATGGTTGATGATGCCCACAGTATCGGCGTTCTGGGAGAAGGTAAAGGCACAGCGGCACATTTCGGACTTACCGAAGAGGTTGACCTGATAATGGGGACCTTTAGTAAATCTTTTGCCTCCCTGGGCGGTTTTGTTGCGGGCGATGAGGATATTATTCATTACATCAAACATCATGCGAGAGCCTTCATTTTCAGTGCCAGCAGCTCTCCTGCCAACACGGCGGCAGCCCTGGCTGCATTAAAGGTGATGTGCCAGGAGCCGGAGCGAATAGCTCTGGTCAATTCCATCGGAGAGCGTATGCGTACGGCATTCCAAGCAATGGGTCTTGATACCGGACAATCACAAACACCCATAATACCCATCATTATCGGCGATACTCAGAGTACCTTCGTTGCCTGGAAACTCCTTTTCCAGAACGGTGTTTTTGTTAATGCTGCAATTTCACCGGCAGTGCCGGAAGGCAGGCAGTTAATCCGCACCAGCTTTATGGCTACTCATACCGAAGAGCAGCTCAACCAGGTGCTCGAGGTTATTAATACCGTCTTTAAACAGATGCAGTTGATCTAGCGTCGCTGTATTCAGGATGACATTGTCCCGCTTTATCTGCGGCTGAAATAAACCTCTGTCATGGAATCTCCGCTGGCGTAAAACTATGGAAAATCAAAATAGTTATTTGCGATAAATAGTATAATCTTTAGTGTGTCACCCCGGTGGCAAGTTGTCATTTCAGGATGCCGGGGTTTACTGCTGTAAATATCTTTAAGACAATGAGAAGAATGGCGAACAGAAAAGTCCTGTCCATCGTGGTGATACTTTTCATCCTGGCCTTCAGTATTAGCTTGTATTTTTTGGTGGGACGGGACCCCGGGGTAATCGCCTATCTGACGCGTTATGGATATCTGGGGGCTTTCATCATCAGTCTTATCGGCAATGCCTCGGTTTTCTTCTTTTTCGGAGCCACTTTACCGATACTTGCCAGCTTAGGAGCGGTTATCTACCCGGCTACGGGAATATATGGCCCGGTAATAGTCGGGTTGGCAGGCGGTGTAGGAGCAGCTATCGGAGAAATTGCAGGATACTATGTCGGTTACAGCGGCCGCCGGCTGGTGAAAGATAGCCGCCGCTATCAGCAGCTGGTGGGCTGGATGAGGAGGTGGGGGTTTCTCGCCATCTTTGTTTTTTCGCTTCTCCCCTTGATTTTTGATGTTGTGGCGATTACCGCTGGTATTCTCCATGTCCCTCTCTTGAAATACGTTATTGCCTGCTGGCTGGGCAGGTCTATTCTGTATGTTACGGTAATAGTGCTTACTGCCCTTGGACTGCAAATCGTGTTCCCCGGCTTATCTTTATAATCACTCGGAACATGTAATGCCCAAGTAAAATGTTTCAGGATTATAATGTTCAATAGATTGCGTTGTTATCCGGAACAAGGATAAATTAACTGTGAGACAAAGAACTTTAGCTTCCACAATTCCAGGAAGCGATATTCATTCTTTTAATGCAACATTCTATCCACCTATCGACACCTCTCCGTACGTACTTTTCTGTATCCTCTCTGCCGGTGATACTGGATATTCTTCGGTTAGTTAGTTTTGAAAACATATCCGGCATTAAAAGGAGAAGGATGTGCGGAGCTATTGTCGGTCTGAAGCGGCTACACTTTCCTTTCGGCAGGATATAGAACAATTAAGCCATTCAACCATTCTGCACTGGTGTTTATGGTC
>CAZIQW010000004.1:0-20941 GCA_964541585.1 uncultured Dehalococcoidales bacterium
ACCGGCGGCAACGCTTATGACTGCCCGGATAAGGAAGGCCTAATCATCCATAAATTCGTGCCGCATATCTTCCATACCGGCAGCGAAAGGGTATACGAGTACCTGTCACGTTTTACTCATTGGCGCAGCTATGAGCACCGGGTACTGGCTGACGTCTACAAGAAGTTGATGCCGGTGCCTTTTAATCTTAATTCATTGAAAATCGCTTTCGCGCAGGATAAAGCGGACAGTATCCGGAAGACCCTTATCTCCACCTATGGAAAAGAGACCAAAATCAGCATTCTGGAATTGAAAAAGCACTCCAATCCGGATATTCAGGAGCTGGCCGAATACGTATACCGGAATATCTTCCTCTACTACACTCAAAAGCAATGGGGCAGCAGACCGGAAGATATCGATCCTTCGGTTACGGCCAGGGTGCCGGTGTTTATATCGGAAGACGACCGCTATTTCCAGGATAAGTACCAGGGCATTCCGCTGAAAGGTTATGCCGCTTTGTTTCAAAGTCTGCTCAATCACCCGAACATAACACTGAAGCTGGACACCGATGCCGGGGATTTTCTGCAATTCGGAGAGGGTAATATCTCGTTCAACGGCAGTATTTTCGAAGGCACGGTTATTTATACCGGGGCTGTCGATGAGCTTTTTAGCTGCCGCTTCGGCTGCCTGCCTTACAGAGCACTGGATTTCGAGCTTGAGACATACGGGGTCCGGTGGAAGCAGCCCTGCGGGACGGTAAACTATACGGTCAGCGAGCCTTATACGCGCATTACCGAGTTCAAGCACCTTACAGGGCAGCATAATGATACCAGGACCACCGTTATGAGAGAGTACCCCTGCGAATACCATGGCGGCAGGGATGAAATACCCTGCTATCCGGTGATAAGCGCCGAAAGCGTCCATCTGTATAATCGATACATGCAGCTTGCCGCGGCATACCCGGACTTTCACCTGCTGGGCCGCCTTGCAGAGTATAAATATTACAACATAGATGCGGTTATTGAAAAAACACTGGAGCTTGCAGATAAATTGATTTAATATACTGAGCAGGAGAGGTGATATTGCCTGACTTTCCCAGAGTATCGGTTATAATGCCTGTTTACAACGCAGAGCAGTACCTTCGTGAATGCCTGGACAGCGTGACCGGCCAGACGCTGCGCGATATTGAAATCATCTGCATCAATGACGGATCGACTGACGGCTCTTTGGCCGTTTTGGAAGAATATGCCTCTAAAGACAAACGGATTAAGCTTATAAGCCAGTCCAATTCCGGCTACGGCCACACCATGAACGTGGGACTGGACAATGCGGCCGGAGAATACATCGGCATAGTAGAGTCCGACGATTACGTCCTTCCCGAAATGTTCGCTGAACTGTATAACGCCGCCTCAAAATATAACCTGGATTTTGTTAAGTCCGATTTTAAACGGTTTTACGGCCAGGCCGGCAAGAGAAAGTTGGTGGATATCCGGTTGACAGACAATCCTGACTATTATAACAGGGTAATTGACCCGCATGATAATATCGATGTATTCCGTTTTCCCATGAATATCTGGACGGGTATATATAACCGGGAATTTTTAAAAAAACATAATATCCGTTTTAACGAGACTCCGGGCGCTTCTTACCAGGACAACGGCTTCTGGTTCCAGACTTTTTGCTGCGCGAGCCGGGTATATTTTCTGAACAGGTCCTTTTATATGGTCAGGCGCGACAATCCAAATTCATCGATCCGCAGCAGGGAGAAGGTCTATTGTATATGTGAAGAACACGCCTTTATCGAAAAATTTTTAAACAGCAGACCTGAGCTGAAGTCCGGCTTCGCTCATATTCATTCATTTAAAAAATACCATAATTATTTATGGACCTATAACCGTATAGCGAAAATATACAGGCCGGAGTTTTTAAAGCGTTTCAGCCTGGAATTCAAACGCGCGCTTGCGGACGGAGACCTCGATCAGACTCTTTTCAACAAGCGGGAATGGTACATGCTGAAAGGCATTATCGAACGTCCGGAAGATTTCTGCCAGAAAATAGCTTTCCAGTATAAAATACATGCATTTCTTGCAGAATCCTTGCTGTCCAACAGGACCACCATCCCTGTTTATAGATTCATCATGGCCTGGTACGGAGAAGGATTCGGCACCGCTTTGAAAAAATCATTCAGATACATTTTTCGAAGCTGCAATTCAGACACTAAGAGAAGGTAGACAAAATCAAGTTCAAAATCTGCGATAATCCTTAGCTGTTGACAGACTCGACTAACTGGTAAGTAGTCTATTGACAAATAGCCTGAAAGGAATTATACTATGGCCTGTCTTATCCGATATACGACCTGGATACAACAAATCGGGACAGCCTTTTCGATTATTTGCTGCTGTGGCTGACATATATTTACTTTGAAATCCCTGTTGATTTTTTATCACCGGGGTTTCCGGATAACTTCAGGAAATCTACCGAATACTGGGTCATCGCAATTACGTGAGTCTAATATTACTGATGTATTGGAGGATTTTATGCGGATAGGTTTTATCGGTATCGGCCAGATGGGAAAACTGATGTCCGGACGGATACTGAATGCCGGTTATGAGCTTATGGTCCATGATTTAGTCCGGGAATCGGCCTCTTTTTTGTTAGAGAAGGGGGCCGAATGGGCGGAGAGTCCCAAAAGTGTGGCTGAGTCCTGTCAGGTAGTAATATCCAGTCTGCCGGCCCCCAAAGATGTTGAACAGATAGTCTACGGAGAAAACGGATTGAAATCCGGATGGAAGTCCGGCGACATCTACATTGATATGAGCACCAACTCCCCGTCAACTATCAGGCAGATTGCCCGGGAGGCTGCTTCCTCAGGGGTGGCAGTGCTGGATGCTCCGGTCAGCGGGGGCACCAGAGGTGCCGAACTGGGGACATTAGCCATCATGGTAGGCGGCCGGCCGGCCGACCTGGAAAGAGTGCGGGATGTCCTGGAAGTGATGGGCAAAAATATCTTCCATGTGGGAGATGTGGGAAGCGGCAATGTCATTAAATTAATCAACAATATGATTGCTCTTGCCTGCGGGGCGATTACCGCAGAGGGGTTTGTCCTGGGAGTAAAAGCCGGAATCGACCCTCAGGTCCTTTATGACATCGTTAAAGTGAGTACCGGCAGCAGCTGGGCCATGCAGCAGTATCCCCAGACAGTCTTTAAGGGTAATTTTGCGCCCATGTACAGGTTGAGCCTGGCGTGCAAGGATATCGGGCTGGCCCTGGGACTGGGTAAAGAGTACGATGTACCCCTGTCACTGGGAGCGGCAGTAGAACAAAAATTCATCGAGGCCAGGGCTGCCGGGTTTTCCGAACAGGGAGTGGACGCTGTGATTCAACGTTTGGAGGAGCTGACGGGAGTGAAAGTGCGTTCTCCGCAGACTGAGAATTAAATCTGATATAAATCCCCGAGATTTCAAGATAAAGGAGGCAGCCGTGTTTGTCGTAAATTG
Organism: uncultured Dehalococcoidales bacterium; assembly: GCA_964541585.1. Taxonomy (GTDB): domain Bacteria; phylum Chloroflexota; class Dehalococcoidia; order Dehalococcoidales; family UBA3254; genus CAZIQW01. Next base: position 3,477 of record CAZIQW010000004.1, read on the forward strand.
CAGCGATGTTAAGGCAATGAAGAGTCCCGAGGGAGACCCGATGGTCGACCAGGGGCCGATTTTTATGCAGCGCCTGATGGATGGAAATTCTACCGGGGGCTTTACGGTATCCATGGTGACATTCAATCCGGGCAGTAAGCTGGCCTTCCATACTCACCCTTATGAGCAAATCCTGTTTGTGACCGCCGGGAAAGGAATTCTGGCTACCCGGGATAAGGAGTATGCTGTCACACCGGGAATGGTGATTGTCATCCCGGCAGGAGAAGTGCACACCCACGGCGCCGCCGAAGATACCCCGTTCAGCCATCTGGCGGTGTACAAAGGCGATTCAACTGTAGTTAAGTAACCGGGAACCGAAAACTGATATTCAGGAGGACGTAAATGGTTGAGGCAGAATTGGCCAGACTGATGACTGAGCTTTTGGAGAAATCCCCTCACGAAGAGATTAAATCACCCATGATGCGTTTCAAGGGCAAAGAGCGATGTGACGCAAATCTCACCATGGCATTGTCCTGCATCACGGAGCCCTTCCTCATGATTAAGGAGCCTCATAAGCATGATTTCGACCAGTTCCTCTGCTTTATCGGGGGCGACCCCCGCAATTTCGGAGAATTTGACGCTGAAGTTGAGTTCCGGATTGGCGATAAAGGAGAAAAACGGGTCATAACTTCAACCTCGATTATCTATGTTCCCAAAGGGCTGGTCCATGGCCCGCTCAACTTTAAGCGGGTCGATAAACCCATCATGTTTCTGGATGTAGTCATGGCTTCCAGCTATGCGAGGGTGCCTGCCTCCGGCTAGAACCTTTCGGTGTTTCAATTGTTCAGGCATTACCGGACTCATTATCAGGAACAGGGAGGAGTCATGAAAAATAACTGGCGCGAACTTATCAGCAAGCCGAAGTACGGTATTATCGAGGAAAAAGATGTCTTCGTGACAATGCGGGACGGAGTGCGTTTGGCTGTAGACGTATTTCGTCCGGACGCGAAAGGAAAGTATCCGGCATTGCTGGCGATTGGCCCCTGGGGCAAAGATGCGGTTGAGATGCCTTTTCCGCCGCAGCCCCTGTTCAAGAGCGCTGTTTGGGACGGCAACCTCGAATGTGGTGATACATCCGAAATTGTCCCCAGAGGCTACGTCCATGTTGTGGCGGACGCCAGGGGTACCGGCAAATCAAAGGGTATCAGTTTTGGCGGTTTGACGCAGAAGGACGGAGAGGATGGTTACGACCTGGTGGAATGGATTTCCGCGCAGCCCTGGTGCGACGGAAATGTCGGTATGACCGGATATTCTTACTACGGAGGGATACAGCTTAAAACGGCTATCCAGCAGCCGCCCCATTTGAAAGCTATCTTTCCCACCCACCTGGTAGCGGACTACTACCGTGACATGGGATATGTGGGAGGAGTTCTCGGCCTTTTCGGTTACGGCATCTTCGACGGCCGCTGCGGAACGAGCGGCTGGGCATCCACCAATGTTAAATCGGAGACGCTCGCCACCTGGCCGGAGGAGGAGGTTGAACGCCGCCGGAAGGAACTTCTGGCCCATCCGGATATTCAGCATTATCCTAACCTGTATCATCTGCTGCACTATCCCTATAAGAACCCCCCATTTTTCGATGCTCTAATGAATCCTTTTGACGGGCCTTACTGGAGGGAAAGGTCTGTCTATCCCTGGTACGACAGGATAAAAGTCCCCGCTCACATCGTCGGCAAGTGTGCCCGGGAATCCAGTTTTTACGATATATACTTTGGCATTCAGGGTCCCAAAAAACTTCTGGTTAAGCCCTCGGGCCCCGAAGAGAGGCCCTGGAGAGAGGATATCGATACAATCATCAGGTGGTACGACCACTGGCTGAAGGGCAATGACACCGGAATGATGGACGAGCCTCCTATCAAGCTGTTTGTGATGGGAGCGAACAAATACTTTTATCCGCCGGAGTGGCCTCTGCCGGGAACGGAGTGGATGAAATGCTACCTGCGCCGCTGGGAAGGACTTTCCTTCGGGCCGGAGCTGTTCCAGCCGGAGCCGGACTGCTTCTTGCAGCAGCCTTTGCACCTGTCCAATAAAAGAGATTCCGTAGCATACACCAGTGCTCCTTTGCCGGAACCTCTGGAAGTCATCGGTCAGGCATCTATTAAATTCTACGCTTCTATCGACCGCGATGATACCAACTGGCTGATACGATTAGCCGATGTTGACCCCGGCGGTACAATAACCGGGCTTGGCGGAGGAGCCCTGAAAGCTTCTCACCGGGCTGTCGATACCGAAAAGTCCACACCCATCCGGCCTTACCGCGCCCATGTAAAAGCGGAGCTTGTCATTCCGGGGGAGATATATGAATACGTCGTCAGTCTGGGGGTAATATCGAATGTATTTATGCCCGGTCACCGCATCCGGTTGTCTATCAGCAGCATGGTATCTCCCCGCGACCCCGAAATCCAGATTCATTACCATCCGCTTCTGTGCAGCAGCCAGACTACGGCGCACAAGGTATATCGCAACCGGGAGTATCAATCCCATCTGTGGCTGCCTGTAGTAAACAAGAAGCAGTCACTGATAGATTTTCTGAGTGATGATAATTTCCCGGGGGGATAAGGGAAGGGAAATTACACATTTTACATAAGAAACCTGGAGAAACGGAAGCCGACTGAATTAGAAGGGTGATTACTCATAACTATGGAGGAATGAAGCGGAATGTTTAAAAAGATTGATCATGTGACACTGGTGGTGAAGGACCTGGATGAAGCCCTGGACTCTTACCGGAAAATACTTAATCTCAAGCCGGAGACGGGACGGCCCCCCGGCGACCTTCCGGAATGCCGGCTGGCGATGCTGAATACCAGTGCAGGCGCCCGGATTGAATTAATCCAGCCGAAACCGGAAGTAAAGACCCGTTTCAGCCGCTTCCTGGAAGAACGGGGTGAAGGAGTATTCGGCCTCTCCATTTTTGTCACCGATTTTGATGCCGAAATTGACAGGTTAAAAAACAACGGCATCCCGTTTGAAAACGATTATCAGAAGTCTGTCCATCCCCAGTACCCCTTCAGGATAGCCTGGGTGCCGCCGGAGAACGGGCATGGGGTCTGGCTGGAATTTGTGGATGCAGACGCCCTTCCTCCGGGAATCAAACCGGAATAAAGAGGGCTTTCCACGTAATTTTTGGAATTTACTTGCTGAAGGAGGAGTAAATGGACGATAACTGGCGTGAGCTTATCAGTCAACCCCAATACGGTATTCAGGCGGAAAGGAATATCCTGGTTCCCATGCGGGACGGAGTGCGTCTTGCCGTAAATGTCTTTAAACCCGATAGTCCGGGTAAGTTTCCCGCTTTACTGGCCCTGGGAGGATACGGTAAGGAACTCCATGAATGCCTGATGCCGCCCCAGCCCCTGTTTAAGAGCGCTGTTTGGGACGGTAACATCGAGGCCGGTGATACCACCGAATTCGTGCCGCGGGGTTATGTCCATATCATCTGCGATGCCCGGGGTACAGGAAAATCTGAAGGCGAGTACTATGGTGGTCTTACCAACCAGGAAACTGAGGACGGCTATGATCTGGTAGAATGGGCGGCCCGGCAGCCCTGGTGCGATGGCAACGTGGGCATGATAGGCTATTCTTATTACGGGATTACCCAGCTGAAGGTTGCTACCCTGCAGCCGCCCCACCTGAAAGCCATTGCTCCGGGACATATACTGTCCGATAACTACCGGGAAACGTATAGTGGCGGCGTGCTGGCCTTATTCCTGTATGGATGCTGGTATGGCCGTCACGGAACCAGTGGATTTGCTCCCAGGAACGCCCAATCGGAGATGGAGAAGACTCTCCCGAAAGAGGAGCTCGAGCGGCGGGTGCAGGAACTTCTGGAGCACCCGGATTTCAAGTATTATCCCAACCTTTACCATCTGTTGAATTACCCCCATAAGAATCCGTTTTTCTTCGACATAATGTTGAATCCTTTCGACGGTCCTTACTGGCGGGAAAGGTCCCTCTACCCCTATTTTGATAAGATTAAGGTCCCTACCTATGTCGTTGGCAAAGTAGCTCATGACGCGGGGGCTTTCTGGGATGTCTATAACGGCATCAGTGCGCCCAAAAAAATTGTAGCTAAACCGCGCGGTCCCGAGGAGCGTCCCTGGAGAGAAGATATCGAACTGCTCGTCCGGTGGTATGACCACTGGCTGAAGGGTAAAGATACCGGCGTCATGGAGGGGCCTCCCATCAAGATGTTTGTCATGGGGGCTAATCAGTATCGGTATGAGAATGAATGGCCTTTGCCCGGAATCGATTATACCCCGCTCTATCTGCGCCGCTGGGAAGGTCTTTCCTTTGAGCCGGAGTTATACCAGCCGGAACCGGACAGCTTTTTACAGCAGCCTTTACATTTATCCAATAAAAGGGATTCGGTGACTTATATCAGTCCCGCCCTGCCCGCCAGCCTGGAGACCATCGGGCCGGCCTCATTCCATTTCTATGCGGCTATCGACCAGGATGACGACAACTGGATAGTTAATTTGTACGACGTAGCCCCGGGCGGCGCCCAGGTCGGGCTGGGAAGGGGTTATCTGAAGGCTTCCCATCGAGCCCTGGACCCGGAAAAGTCCCGACCGGGCGCTCCTTATCATCCGCACACCGGCGCCGAACCGGTTATACCGGGGGAAATATATCGATACGATATCGGTCTGGGTGTTCTATCCAACGTCTTTCTGCCGGGCCACCGTATTAAACTGACGATTAGCAGTATGGAATCTCCGAGGGACCCCGAGATGCAAATTCATTATCACCCGCATCTCATGAGCGCACGGACCACGGTGCACCACATCTACCGCAATCGGGAATACCGGTCTCATCTGATGCTGCCGATAACCAGGGGCAAGGAAGAGGTATCGGAGACACTGAGTGATGAAAATTTTCAGGGAGGAGTTTAGATGTCGCCTGAATTAAGACCTTTGTTTGACCTGACCGGCAGGGTCGCGGTTGTAACGGGCGGAGGCAGCGGCCTGGGACGTGAATTTTGTGATGCTCTGGCCGAGTTTGGGGCGGATGTTGTCTGCGCTGAAATTGACGAGAATCTGGGAAAAGAGACCTGTGAAATTATCAAAAAATACGGTCATGAAGCCCTGGCTTTAACGGTGGATGTGTCAAAATACGACCAGGTCCAGGCGATGTTCCTTCAGGTAATGGAGCGTTTCGGCAAACTGGATATACTGGTGAATAATGCCGGGGTCGCGCCGCCTCCCTTTTTAATCGGTGAGACCCGGATAAGCGACTGGCACCGGGTGATAGATGTCGACCTTCACGGTGTTTTCTATTGTTTGAAGGAAGGCCTCAAAATTATGCAAAAACAGGGTAAGGGCTCCGTAATCAATATTTCCTCGGTTGGCGGACTTTTTGCCGTGCCCCCGGAAGGCATGCCGCAGGCGGCCTATGTCGCCGCCAAGCATGCCGTCATCGGCCTGACCAAACAGGCAGCGGCGGAATACGGACAGTTCGGAGTCCGGGTTAACTGCATCGCCCCCGGGCTCCATATCGGGACCAGGCTGCCTCAAAGCATGGGCATTACGACTCCGCCCGAAGAGCAAAAAGCCGGAACGAAGATACTCGAGCAAATCGCGCTGCACCGTGCCGCCCAGCCGATGGAACTGAAAGGTCTGATGGTGTACCTGGCCTCGGATGCTGCCAGCTACATGACCGGGGCTACAGTTATCCATGATGGAGGTCTGAGCATTTGTTAAGACCGGTCCGACTGGCCGGAAATAAAAAAGGAGATGATGAGAGATGGCTGAAACTAAATACGGGAAATATCTGATACCTGCCAATATCAAGATATTTAGAGAAGGCGAATATCCCTCTGCGGAGTTCAATGCCAGCCCTTACGGCATCAATGTTTCCTGGGTGGTGCAGTCGACCACGAAGATTCTGGATGAAGAGGTGCGCAAAAAACTGCGCGAAAATCCCCATTATCATGACCACTACCAGTTTATTACGGGGTGGGGCAGCGACCCGTATAATATCGGGGATTATGGCGCTGAATCCTGGTTGGCCCTGGGGCAGGAACTGGAGGAACACCGTATTGACAGGCCCTCGGTCTTCATTCTTCCGCCCGGCCTGATACACGGTCATGGAAGCAAACCGGGCAGGGTAGATAAACCGGTCTTTCATCTCGATATCATGTTTTCCTCCGAATACCAGAGGACTAACCTTGCCGACCCTGGAGAAATCTCCGGGCCGCTCCAGGACGATATTAAAGAAAAGAACCCGGGAGATACCAGATACGGGAAGTATATCGTACCGGCTGAGCTCAAGGTTTTCCATCCGGGGGAGAATTTGTCCCTGGAGTTTAATGCGGCTCCTTATGGAATAAACGTCATCTGGGCATTGATGGCCATTACCGGTGTCCCGGATATGGAGGCCCGGAAAAAGATGCGCGAGGTGGCACATGTCCATGATTTCCATCAATTCGTCATGTTTTTCGGGAGCAATCCCTATGATGTCGGAGAATTTGATGCCGAAATTCCGATTACTCTGGGTGAGGAAAAAGAGGAATATATTATCGATAGGCCGATGGTCATTAATCTTCCCCCCGGACTGGTCCACGGTATGAGCCTCAATCCCGGCCGGGTCGGTAAACCGGTCTATCATCTGGATTTCAGTTTTGCGCCTCAATATGACCGGAAAGACCTGGAGAAATGGGATTGATTTCCATTAAACCACCCGGCGTTGAATAACAGGAGGAAATATATGCTCAAAGTAGACCATGTCACGTTTGTAGTAAATAATCTGGATGAGGCCATTAAATCATTTGAGAAAATTCTCCAGATTACCCCCTGGGACAATGGCATCGTGGAACACAAATCGGAGGTGCGTTTAGCGGTGCTGAATACCCCCGGAGGTGCCCGGATTGAATTGATTGAACCGGGACCCAATGCCACCAATCCAATGTTCGGATTCCTTAAGAAGCGCGGAGAGGGAGTGTTCGGCCTCTCCGTCTTTACCGATGATTTTGATGCCGAGGTCAGGGGACTGAGGGAGAGGGGAATCGAGGTTAATGTGGCTACCCAGTCATTTCTCTTCCCCGAATACCCCTTCCGGATGGGCTGGGTATCTGATAAAGATGGCCACGGCGTGTCAGTTGAATTTGTCGATTCTCAGGTACTTCCGGATTATGAAAATGATTGGGATAAAAAATGAGACTAATACTCGGGAAGGAGGACAGCAGGTATGTCTGAAAATAATTATGGCCGGTATCTGGTAAGACAACCTTTCACGAAAGGAGCAACAGGAGCCCAAAACCAGCGGTATTCCGCTCTCACTCTGATGAGCAGTTATCAGGTGCCGGAATCTTATTGTAATATCGAATTCGGCTGGGTTGGAGCGCCGTCTCAAACCAGCTCTCACGAGTCGGAACATGTCAGCGAACTCGATGAAATAATGCTTTTTATTGGGGGGGACCCTGAAAATCCTGAAGGGCTCGGCGGTGAGATGGAGTTCAGCCTGGGAGGTCAAAAGCTCTCCTTTAATACTTCTTCGAGCATCTTCATTCCGGCAGGCGTACGGCACGGCCGCTTAATCCGCAGAAAAGTTACCAGACCTTATGTGGAGATATCCGTAATGATGGGAAGAAGCGCCGCGGAGCCAAACTCGCCGGAGAGCGGTATCAGCGCCGCAGCCGCGGAACCGGGGCAGCCGGGAGTTGACTACGAAAAATATCTGGTCCGAAAGCCCAACTATGAAACGATGACCAATGTCAAAAACCGCCAGTGTCCTACCATGACTTTTATCAGCGGAAAGCAGGTACCGGAAGCGAAATGCTATATTGAGATTGGATGGCTGTACGGCATGCCGGAGCCAAACCACATATTTGAACACGTACACAAATTTGAGGAAGCGATTATCCACTGGGGCAGCGACCCGGAAAATCCCCTGGACCTCGGCGCCGAGATAGAGCTTGGCATTGGCGGCCAGTCCCAGACCTTCAATACACTCACCGCCGCCTGGGTACCCCGGGGTATAATGCACGGTCCGCTAGTCTGGAAGCAGGTGACCCGGCCTCATGTAGAGATGACATTCATTATCGGTACCGGCAGCATGAAAGAAGCCTGGGGAGGCAGCGGCATAGGGGGCCCCAAACAGCGCGAGATAAAGGACTAGCGGAGTTTATTCATCCGCATATTTTCCGGTCTCGGCCAGACAGTCCACGATTCTGGGTATAATATACCTGGTGGCGTGCGGCGGGGCGTTGCAGCAGGTCTTGACGATTAACTATCCCTGGCAGAACTCATCGGCCGTATGCTTCATTATTTTCGCCAGTTATGTAAAGCAAATCTCCGTCAAAGCCAGAGTGCCGTAACTGTCCTTGTGGGTATCCATGCCGCACAGCCAGTATATCATTTCCGGCTTGAATTCTCTGATTCTATCCGGTACCTCTCTTTGTACGTTCCTTATCTGTTCCTCATCGGAAAATCCTTGAGGGAAGCACATCTTGGTTTTATTTTGTATCCGGTCTTCGCTGCTGTCATCCCATGAATAACCGCTGCAAAAACAGATGTGAAGCATGTCCTCATCATTACTGTAAAGGTCTCTCACCCCGTCGGCATGATGGGTATCCGTATCCACTATGGCAAACCGTCTGGCCTTAAACAACTCCCTGGCATGTGGAATTCCCAGGCCGATGACGTTAAAATAGCAGCCGCCCCAGGCATTGTCCCGGTGGGCATGGTGGCCGCCGACACCGGCAATTAACAGGGCATTGTCAATCTCTCCCGACATTACTTTCTCCGTAGCCCCCAGCATCCCGCCGACTGAATAAAGGGAGACTGTCCACCACTGACTTTGTTTTACATAATCAATCCAGTCCTGGCTGTGGAGCCTCCCGATTTCTTTTTCAGTTGCCTGTCGGGACTCAAACCAGGTCACATTCGGTTCGGAGAACAGCCCCGCCTTTTCGATGCTTTTAAAGCCTTCTTCAACCCCCATCGCCAGACTGCTGTAGGCCTGTTTTCCGCAAACATCGTGATAGAATACGCCTGTCTTTTTCATATTGCTATCTCATTCCTCCTTCAAAAACACTCTGCCTGAACCCGGCTGTATTCTAGGAGAAATGGAAGAATTCGTCAACCATGGCCTTAATCTCAGTGCCCCTGCCGTAAAAGCGCTGGCTTAAATCTTTGTCATTATAATCCCGCAGTATTTTGGCCAGCCCGTCGACTACTATGGGCGGGAAAACGCCGTCCTGTTCATACAGCTTGCGGTCCCGAATCAGGCATTCCGCCGCGTCGGCACATGAAGTGGGTAACTGCGGCAATTTTTCCTGGATTTCCTTATTTTCCGGCGAAAAGATGTTTACGTCCACATACAGCCTTTTGGCCAGTTCCAGGCTGCCTTCCATCTCAAGACCGTGGCGGGCTGCCACGGCCAGTCCGGCCATCAGGAGATGAATATTGGCCGAGCCGTCCGGGGAACGGAATTCCACTGTCTGATTACTCCCCGAATCCTCGAAGATTTCAGTATCATAGGGATTGGCATCGGCAGCCATGTTATTTACATTAAGCCATCCCAGGGGCACCCTGACGAGCACTGACCGGTTTCTATCTCCCCAGCAGATATTGGTGGGCGCTTCCTGGTGAGGGACCAGCCTCAGAAATGAGAGAGGCACCGTATTCCCCAGAGCGGTCAAGGAAGGGGACATATCAAGGTAACCGGCAATAACCATCCTGGCATAGTCGCTCAGGGCGCCTCCCTCTACCATCATATTGTTATTGTTACCATTTATGAGCCTGGTATGGATATGCATCCCGCTACCGGCATGGCCGACCAGGATTTTGGGGGCAAAGCTGATAGCGACTTTGTACCGCTGCCCGATCATCCTCAGCATCCACTTGGCAATAACCAGTTGATCGGCGGCATCCTCTACCGCTACCGGCATGAATTCAATCTCGTTTTGTTCCATCTCCTGGTCTTCGCTGGAGATATAGCCCACCTCGGAATGCCCGTATTTTATTTTTCCTCCGGCCTGACCGATGGCATACATGGCCTCATACCTCAGGGACTCCCATTTGCAAAAAGGCGCAGATTCCTGATATCCCTTCTGCGCCATCGTCGGGTATAATTGCTGTTTGGGGGCGATAACATAGTATTCCAGCTCACCCATGGCTTCGAAACGAAAACCCGTTTTGGCAGTCAGGGTATCATGGGCTTTTCTCAGGATGTTTTCCGGGGAGCTTGCCAGCCGCTTTCCCTCTTTGGTGTAATAGGAGCATAGAATGTCCACCGCCGGAACGCTGGAAAACGGGTTGACAAAAGCAGTCTTATAACGGGGAATAACATACAAATCGCTTGACGCTGAATCAATGTAGGAAAACAGGCTGGAGCCGTCCACTCGCTCGCCTGCTGAGAGCAGATGGTCCAGCTGCTCCCTGCTGTTGATTACAAAGTTCAACGTCTTTAGCCGGCCGTCTCCACCCAGATACCTGAAGTTTACTGCTTCGATATTATTGCCTTCAATGAATTTTATCAGGTCACGTTTGGTAAACTCTTCGGAGGGTTTGTCCAGATAACGGGATATCCTGTTTGAAATCATGTTGGCCGTTGAATCAATCATATATCTCTTCTTCCCCTGATTTTATTATTTGAGAATTTCCTTTACTCCAATAAATAATTATGCCACCATATTTTAATGAAGTAAAATATAGTATGTCTTGATGCTGGCTGTCCGGAATTGCCGGAACAAGCTGTCATGCCCATTCTTTTAACCTGTAATTGTATAATCTATATTAGTTGTGAACCTGAGGAGGTAAGAAGATGAAAGTTACCATAGATAGAGAGGGTTGTATTGAATGCGGCTCCTGTGTTACTACCTGCGCTGAGGTTTTTGAGCTGCAAGACGGAGAAAAGGCAAGCGTGGTGGAAAAATACCGTACCGGAGATCCTTCGCAGGGTGAGATAGGCGACGAGCTGGTTTCCTGCGCCAGAGAAGCGGCCGATGCCTGTCCTGTGGTTGTCATCAGCGTCGAGTAATTCCTGCGCAGCAGCTGTCTTGCCCTTGTTGTCTGTGCTTCATTATAATGAAGATATACGATTGAGATTGATAAGCAAGTGCGGATATGCTTGAGCTGGGAATCATGGGCAGAATACTGATAATAGCCGGGATTTTTCTTATCATATTCGGTTTGATTTTTACCTTCTGGAGCAGGATTCCTTTTCTCGGTAATCTTCCAGGTGATTTTTCTGTTCAGAGGGGAAATATCAGCTTCTTCTTTCCCCTGGCAACTTCTCTGGTTATCAGTCTTATATTGACCTTTATCCTGAATATCATTTTCCGGTTGTTCAGATAAAAATAGTCTCTCCGGAGGGAAACAATATGAATGAATCGTCAGGCATGACCGGGACTTCTGAATCAGTCAGTTATGAACTGGCCTTAACTGCTGAAGAAGCCGGGCGGGGGACTCAAAAATTACTGGCCCGGAATAACAAGCGGCTGCAGGTCAATATTCCTGCCGGTGTTACCGCTGGAAGCGTGGTGAAGCTGACCAATGCCCTGGAGTTGACGGACGGCCGGCGCGGCGATATCCTGATTCAAATCAGGATTAAAGGTGAAGGGCCTCTATCTACCGGAGATGTGACTCCCGGAGTGATTGAGATTAACGACGGCAGTTTTGAAAGCGAGGTGCTGCAAGCGGGCTTACCGGTAGTGGTGGATTTCTGGGCTCCCTGGTGCGGTCCCTGCCGTATGATGGCTCCGGTAATGGAAAAGGCAGAGGAGCAATACCGGGGCAAAGTTAAATTCTGCAAGCTCAATGTCGATGAGAACCCGGGAATGGCCGGCCAATATCAGGCAATGAGCATACCCATGCTGCTGTTTTTTAAAAACGGCCGGGTAGTGGAAAAAATAGTGGGCGCAGTTCCGGAATCGCAACTGCGGACAAAACTGGATTCGATGATGTGACGCTGATCGAGTTATGATAAAGGAGTAGAATGCAAAGTATCGAAGAACACAATCTGATTGTCGCCAGACTGTTTACCGATGAAGACCTTGTTGAATCGCTCCGGGAAATTTGCCGGAAACATGAAGTGACTGCCGCCATTATTATTTCGGTTATCGGTCAGCTCAAGCAGTTTACTCTGGGTTATTTCGACGGCCGGAAATACCTGTATGATGATTTTCCCGAGGTGCATGAGCTGCTATCTGTGGCCGGTATGGTTTCCCGGTCGCGGGAAGATGATGAATATCAGTTTCATCTGCATGCCGTTGTCGGAAATAAGGAGAAGCAGACTTTCGGCGGACACCTGACTAAGGGGTTGGTGCAGCATACCAGTGAGATTGCTTTACTGAAGACGCATATAAAAGTAAAGCGAAAGATGGAAGAGACCGGTTTACTCGGGTTGTACCTGGAGTGAATGATGAAGATTTAGATAAGCGGCAAACATTGCCTGCCCGGTAATGCCCAGAATACCCAACCGGTCAAACTGTGGCTCCCGGGAGTGCTCTGGCGGCTTTGATGCGGTTTTCTATCAGGCTGACCACCAGCAGCAGCAACAGGCTTATAAGCAGCGCTCCCAGGTCCAGATACTTTACAGCCCATACCTTGCTTGCCACACCGGTCAGGCCTCCCCCGATAATGGCGGCCAGTGCCGCATTGGAGGTCACTTTCAGCCTGTCTTTGTAGAACCCGGCGATTACCGGGAGAATTACGCCGCAGGTATAAATTGTATAAGCGAAAAGAAGGGCGGTAATTACTCCTTGCAGTAACAAAGCCAGTCCCAGGGAAGCCAGTCCGACAAACAGTATCATCCAGCGGGACAGTTTTAGCGAGTATTTCTTGTCTGCCAGTCCGGGAAGGCTTCCCAGTACGTTTACAGACAGTATTGTGCCGGAACTCCACAGGGTAGCACTGGCGCTGGACATAACTGCGGAAATAAGGGCCGCCAGGACGATTCCGGCCACAAAGGGGGGCAGGACGCCCGTTATTACCGAGGGAAAGGCTTGCTCCGGCGAAATTTGGGGAAATAATACAAAAGCCCCCATGCCGATAAGGGTAATGCAGAAAGCAAAAGGAATCAGGATTACGGCTGCCCATAATGTCGAGACTTTGGCTGTCCTGCTGTCTTTTGCGCAGAAGAGCCGGGCATATATATCCGGTCCTGCTACATAGACCAGGCCGACCAGTAACAGGAAAGAGAGTAAATCCATCCCGTCGAACCGGGGGCTTACAGGGAAAGACATCCTGTCCGGCGGCAGCGAGTTCATCAGCCCGCCGATTCCCCCGACCTGCCAGAGTACTATGCCCAGTCCCAGGAAAATGCCGATGAAAATGATGATAATATCCAGGATGTCCGTACGGATGATGGCATACTGCCCGCCTGCCAGGGTATAACCCACGAAAATAAGGGTAAAGATAACCATCCATAAGATGGGGCTGCCGATTCCGAGTGCACCCAGTATTTTGCCGGCTGCCAGTATCTGTCCTGCCGTAACGGCTATCCAGGCGACCACGATAAAAATTGAAGCGGCAAAAGCCACCCTCTGACCGTATTGCTTCTCGATAAGCCCGGGAAGAGTATAGAGACCATAATTTCTTACCTTTTTAGCAAAGAGAAGCCCTAAAACAACCAGCCCGACGCAGCCTGCCAGCAGCCACCAGGAACCGGTTAATCCCTGCGAAAACCCCAGTCCTGACAGGCCTATAGTGGCTGAACCGCCGATGGCAGTAGCCATCAATGTGCCGGCAATGAATAGCGAGGAGTACTTGCGTCCCGCTGCCAGGAAATCATCCAGCCGCCACAGTTTCCGGTGAGTGGTTATCCCGATAGCAATGACTGCCAGGAAATAGACGGCAATTATTATCAGTTCAACCATGTTTGATTCACTGGGTCGGTTTCTGCTGGCCGACCAGGGAAATCTCAATGCTTTTTCGGCAGTGGGGACAGTTTAAAACAATAGTTACAGGCTGTTTCATTACGCGCTCGGCTACGGCTGAAAGTACGGAATCGATATTATCCAGCCGGTCATCCATAAGTTCCAGCCGCTTTTTTAAATGGTCGAGTTCGGCTTTATCTTTGCCGGAATCTTCCATTTTGTTTTCATTTGCCAAGTCTGCACCTCTGTCTTTGAAGCTGTTTTATATATGCCGTATTATAGCAAAGATTAACATTGGAATTCTAGTTTCAAAGCCCAGGGATACAGAGCGGGGATATAGTCAAGGTCTGCAATGAGAGGGGAGAGGTCCTGGACGGAAACGTAAATCTCATTTCCTCTAACGGTATTATCTCCAAACACTGTCCGGATATGGCTACCAGCGGCTACCCGGTAGAGGTTTGTTCAGCTGCTAATCACTTTGCTTCAGTATCAGTTGAGCGGCAGCTCTCCCTGATTGAACTACCGCATATAAACTGGCGCCTGGATATGTCCAGGCACCAGCCTGGTACAGGTTCTTGATTGGAGTTCTCTGACTGCGGATTCCGTTTCCGGGAGTTGGGAACCACCCCATGCTGGCACCGCCGCTGTTCAGTGTGTATCTTTCAAACGTAAGGGGCGTAGCGATGTCCTTGACGAGAATATGGCTGGCAAGCCCCGGAATAAGTTGCGTGGCTGAGTCGATAAGCCTGTTTGCTACTGCTTGTTTTAACTGGTGATATTCTGGTCCAAGGTGACCCTTTTCCTCTCTTTTCCAGTTTCCCATATAGGTACAGGGGAGACAGGTCAGCAACTGAACAGTGGCCATGTTTTCCGGCGCCTGCGACGAGTCATGGAGAGAATGCATTCTGATAGAGAGATAGCAGTTTTCAAGGTCGGTGCTGAAGATATTGTCAAGGTCGCCACACCGGTTGTAGATAATGCTGGTTCCATCAAAACCCATCGTCTTCAGATTCATATCAACTCCAAGAGATACGAGGAAATGTGATTCTGAAATCGGTGTATCTTTGATTTCCTTGATAAACCTCTGGGCCAAATTCTCTTGTCCAACAAGTTCTAAAAATGTCTCACGGGCGTCAGCGTTAGAAATGATAAAGCGTGAGTATATTTCTCCTTCATTAGCTATCTTAATGCCTGCAGCTTTACCGTTTTTTATAATAATTTTGGAGGCCCTGGTATTTAAAGCAAGTTCTCCTCCGTGCAAGCTTAAACCTCTGGAAATAGCATCGGCTAATGCCTGCGCACCACCTTCAGGATAATAACCAACAGCCTCGCCACCAAGAATCATCATTAGAAGCGGTGCCATTCCTTTTGGTCCAAACGGGACTACAGTACCGAAAATGGCTTTCAATCGAGGGTCTTTGAAATGCATATCAAGCGCCTGACCGAGCGATTTCCCTCCGTACTTCCTCATTTGTGGAGATTGCAGGAGGAACTTCGTCATCAAACCAAATTTCCCGGTCATACCCAAAAGATCAGGCGGAACTTCGCTTAACCTCTTCATTTCCAATGCAAGCGCCTTGCAATCTGCCAGGAAGCTGTTGATTTCCTCGCTATCCCCAGGTGACAGCCTCTTCAATTGCTTGCCCAGCGCTTCAACGGTTGTCACCCGGACATCATAATCCCGGCCGATGATTCTCATTGGCGAGGGCAGCTTAATAAAATGAATATTTTTAGCCTGCCCGAGTTCATCAAGGGTGTCGTACACTATGCCATCTTTATCACATTCCAGCGTGGTATCAAAACCGGCATCAAAGGTAAAACCTTTGCGCTGGAAGGATGTACAATAGCCTCCGGGACGGGAGTGCTGCTCAACTACCAGAACGCTCAAACCCTTTTTAGCCAACCAGGCTCCACAGCTAAGACCACCGATGCCGGCGCCTATTACTACCACATCATATTTATCTTTTAAAGCCACTCTACCAAAATCCTTATAGATGTTTGCTCTACGGCTTGTTGGCTGTAACAAGGGAGTAACCGGGCAGCCTTCTAAGGTCAGTCCGGCTGATATTTATGAAGCCTGTATTGTGGAGCCAGTCCCTGACCTCGTCGTAGCTGTATGATTTTCCTCTGGGTGTGTTAACCAGCATGTTCAAAGCGAACAAAAGGCCGAATTCGGATTCCTTTTTACCTCTGTAATTAAGTATTTCATTAATCACGATAACGCCGGACGGATTGAGTGCATTATAAACCTTGTGCAGAGTAGCCACGTTGGTTTCAGGAGGGTCCCCGTGTATTATGGAGCAAAGAAGAGCTATATCATAGTCATTGCCAATATCATCAGTGATATAATTGCCAGCCTGGAAAGAGACAAGCTTATCCATTCCCTCCTTTTTTGTGACTTCCTGACCAGTCTTGACGGCGCTGTCAAAGTCAATCACCAGGGCGGTCAGGTCCCGGCATTTGCGACAGAATGAAGAGGAATAACATCCATGAGCACCTCCCAGGTCAACCAGTTTCCTTGCCTGAGGAGGAATTTTCACTTTAGAAACAATCTCGCTGGCGGCAGCTACAGCCATGTCCTTCTGGCCAAGGGTATAGTTGCGCCAGGCAACGGGGTTTCCGGATAGATAATCATAGAAGTTTTGCACCGGTCTTCCCGCTTTAACCGCCTCATCCAGCCGCCCGATTGGTTGCCAGAGGTCCTCAAAGTGGCGCAGCAAATTCCCCATATAGTACGGGCTGCTTTCCACCAGCCACTTCTGGGCCACGCTGGCATTTGTGTACTGCCCCCGCTTTCGTTGCACATAGCCGACACCGTAAAGGGCATCAAGCAATAAAGAAATACCATGTTCACTGACTGACAATACATCGGCTAATTCCCGGGCTGACATGGGGTGCACCGCTAGCTTTTCAAATATCCCCAGCTTGTTTCCAACCAGTATTGCTTTTGCCCTTCCTATACCCAGGGATGTGTCAAACATGGGCCTGGGAGCAATCCCTAAACCAATGAGAAGTCTCTCCAGAAGAGTCATATATTTTCTCTCTTCTACTCTGTTTCTGCTATTTTCATCCAGCCGTAGCTGCTGCTTCGGTTCGCGGCGCTACCTTATTCTAACCTCTGTTGTTTATACCTTCTTTCCCCCCACCTGGAATCACATTGGATCTAGTATTTTTCAAGAATACCTTCCTGAAAAAACATAAAAAGCACCTTGCTACTCCACGTGCAGCTCTGGTGCTCTTCGTTTCTTTATTTTCACTCCACATGATGGAGTAGTTTCCTGGCTTAATTCATAGTTTATTCTTTACAGATACGTATTTAACATAGTGTTGTAATTATTTCAATAATGACAAAAATGGAAGTAGAGCGATTGCAAAACCGAATGTCAGGTTCATGCCTCAGGAAATCCGACATTTTGATTTAACAACGGCAGTGGGAATATAATGGTACTGGATTCCACAACATTCTGAGCCGCCGGTGTACTCGCTGCATTGCCAGTCTCTAAATGAAAGCATTATCTTAGCACTAACCCGGAATGTAATGGCAGTATGAAGGCGTATCAATTTTGTTTAATCTTTAATTCAGGGGGGATAATATTTTGAAAGCCACTGA
>CAZIQW010000004.1:20951-21945 GCA_964541585.1 uncultured Dehalococcoidales bacterium
ACTCTTTCCCTACACGACGCTCTTCCGATCTAGCCACTGAAACCAGTATCCTGGAGTTCCTTCAACAGCCGATGCAACTGATAGCATTTGATCCCCGGCGCAACTACCATTGGATGAAGAAGGAGTGTCAGCAACTATGGGATGATATTGTTCGAATTACCCAAGACGAGGCGACCTCTAGCCATTATCTGGGGGCTGTAGTATATGTTGAGTATGGCGTTTTTAAAGGAACTCAGGTATCAAAACTGATTTTGTTGGATGGACAGCAACGCCTTGTTACCATCTGCTTGCTTTTAGCGGCTCTGTCCAATGAGAATGCTAAAGAACGGCCTGAGGTAAGGCGTGTGAGCACCAACGACCTTTTGTTCAACGGACACGATAAAGAGGAGTCTTGTTATAAGCTGATACCCTCACTAAGAGAGCAGGATACCTTTTTCCGGATTATTAAGAACGAGTCATTGACATCGGTTGTCCCCAGCAGACTGACAAGAAACTACCAGTTTTTTATAAACAATATCAGAGACTGCGGGATTCGTACTGATATTCTTTACAAAGGAATTTCCAAGCTAACCGTTATGGACATCTCCACAGACCGCAAGTATGAAAACCCGAAAACTGTCTATGACAGTATAATGGCCACCGGACTGGATAAAACTCAGGCAGGACTGATACGTAACTGGCTTGGCTTTCTCCAATCCGGGTCTTAGTTTCTTCCGGGAATTCTCCTCAGCTATATATTAAGATTATTAATTAGTCTGACAGCCGGGTTAATATGGAGGAGGCAGAAAGATGATTAAGACGAAATGGAAGCCTGCGCAGGAACTGGAAAATTCCTTGAGAAATTACAGCCGGATTTCGATATTTAGCTGCGGTTTTTGTGCCAGTCTGTGCGGTACCGGAGGAACAATCGGTCTGAAAACTATGGAAGCCTTTCTTCGGCAGTGTGGAAAGCAGGTGATTTTGGGTGCGGTAGTTAATTCCTGTTGTGCGGAAG
>CAZIQW010000004.1:21955-22620 GCA_964541585.1 uncultured Dehalococcoidales bacterium
CGGCAATCTGCGCAAAAACACCGGGCTTCGATATCAAAGAGTGACGCGCTGGTTATTCTCTCATGTTCAGCGGGAGTGAAAAGCGCCTATCTGGCGGGAATCGGTATGCCGATAATCGGGGCTTTAGACACGATTGGCAATACCCCTATTACCCGCCGGTCGGGACCGGTAGCGGAAACCGTCTGTTCAACCTGTGGCCAGTGTGTTTTAAATTACACGGGAGGTATTTGTCCGCTGGCTGTTTGTCCACTTCAACTGAAATATGGCCCGTGCGAGCGGTTTAATGAGGGCAATGGCCTCTGTGTAGTCGATCAACACAGATACTGCGTATGGGAGAAAATATCTCAGGTTGCTAATATGGAAGAGTTGGCCAAAGCCCATGAGCTTCACCAGAGGGAATTTAAAGATGCGGTTGCTATCAAATCCGTCAACAGGACGCGTCCCTGGGTCAGGAAGGTATCGGGATGGATTATGACGCATTCAGGTTGGATGGAGAAGGCGGCCCTCAGCATCCGGTGAAGTCTGCATAATGAAAGGCTATCAGGACTTCCTGTTTTCTTTTACGAGAAGCTGGATAGAGTATCCCAAAGCAATAGAACTTAAAATAGTAAGTAAAGTTAGAATTAAAACATATATCCAGCCAAAATAAGAAACCATTACGGGCA
>CAZIQW010000005.1:0-8116 GCA_964541585.1 uncultured Dehalococcoidales bacterium
AGCCTGGCTGAATTACATAAATTCCAAAACCTTACTATAGCCGTAACATGAGTTAAAATATAAAAATTAACTCCTTTTAGATAGTCTTTGCCGATAAAAATTTCTGTTTCGATTGCTTAACAGAAGCAGTCCGGTTGGCTTAGTTTTTTTACTCGTCCTCAAATGTCCTTATTGTTGCTTTTTTCGAGCGGAAATACGTAGCCTGGCGGATGGTATCGTTCAATTGAAGAATTATGATAATCACTGTATTTATTAATATAGAAGGTAATCGGCTTACGTTCGGAACTAACGATTATTGAAATCAGGCAGACGAAGTACGCTCGGGAGCAAATTTTTTAGCATCATCACCGGGACATTTTATGGAGGTTAGAATCATGGATATCAAGGTGTTCCTGGTGGATGACAAAGAAATATTTAGAGAAGGCCTGGGCCGCCTTCTACAGGAACAACCGGATATTAAACTGGTGGGGCAGTATAAAAATGACCAGCGTACAGCTGGTTTGATTAAGAGCTCCGGACCGGATGTTCTTTTAATGGATATGGATGCTACATGCCGGGAAACTCTGGAATCCATCAGGCAGCTTTCACTGGAATTGCCTGACATCCGGATTGCTGTGCTCACCGATAGCCGGGAGAAAGAGAAGTTTATAACGGCAATGCAGACAGGAGCCCGGGGTTATCTTTCTAAAAACATGCCGGTTGAAGAACTTATCGATTCAATAAAATTAATCGCTGGCGGAGAAATGGTCATCTCGGCAATATTCTCGGAGCAATTCATTTTTCCGATTCTGCGCAACGAAAAAAAGAAATCAGCCTGTTTGAAATCAAACTCCGGGCTGTCTGCCCGGGAAATCGAGATTTTACGGTTAATAACCGGCGGGGCTTCCAATAGAGAGATAGCCGAGAATTTGTTTATTACCGAAAATACGGTCAAGGTCCATCTGAAGAACATTCTGGATAAGCTTCAATTACGTAACCGCCAGCAACTGTCGGCGTACGCTATTCAGCTAGGATTAACTATGGTTACTAACACATAATCAGGGGGGGGATGATGATTTGAACAGAAAAAGATACCCGAAAGGTTTACTTTGAAATAGCTCTTTTCGCCTGTTAAAAATAGCCCGATTGAGGAATGTTGTGGCCGTAAAAATCTTTTTATAATTAAGAAACATATGTAGGTGTCGACGAATAACAGCCGCAATGCTATCTATGCAAATTAAGAGGAGGATTTAATATGATACATGTTAGCACGAGGGCGGTAGATAGATTGAGAGAAGAACTGGTACAGAAATGTCTGGATGCCGGTATCGGTTTCAGGATAATGGTTAATACGGATGAAGGGGGCAGAATCACTTCCAGCATGAAGTTTGATCGCCAGCGACAGGGTGATATGGTAACTGATTTGGGGGGAGTCAAGATATTTTCTGATCCCAACAGTGTAGCACAGGTTAGAGATTATCATCTGGATTACCTGGATAATCCGGATGGAGGGTTCTTTCTGATTAAAAGAGCTATCGAGGCGAATATATCCAGGTAACCCGGTCAGAGACAGATAACGGGGAGGACTAACTGGCCTCTCTACACGGAATAATCGCTTATTCGATTAATATTGTCACAATCAACACAATAGCCATAATAGCGGAGATTCCAAAACCCACCAATCCCAATATCGGGATATTGCCAACCAGGGGAGGCAATCCGGAAAGGATTATCAGAGAAGAAGCAATTATTAATGAAGATATCAATAAAGTCAGCGCCAGATGATGGGATATATGTTCCAGAGTTTTTCTCATAGGGTCCAGGCCTACGTGTTCAAACTCTATCTTCACCCGCCCTTTCTTTAACTGATCGAGGACAATACTGGCATCATAGGGCAGGTCTTTAAGAAAATTAATCGAGTCCATTGCCGATAAATAGAGTTCTCTTGCCTGGTGTACTGGATTGAGGTCTTTCAGGATGAGGCGCCTGGCGTAAGGCTTGGCAGATTCCAGCAATTCAAAATCGGCATCCATTCTGCGGGAGACATCTTCCAGCGTAGCCATGGTTTTTAAGAGCCATAACATGTGAGTAGGAAACCTGGCCCGGTGCTGCCGGAGGAGACGTAATATCTTAAAGAACATGTTCCCCAGCCGGATATCACGAAGCGCCAGGTGACCATATTCCTGAATGATATTGGCTACGTCAATCTCCAGATTTTCCGCATCTATCACTTCAGTCGATTCTATTAAACTGAGGAGGGCGCGAGCGGTCCTTTTCTCATCATTCTCCGACATAAAGAAGAGCAGTTTTCCCAGCCGTTCCCGGTAACGTACAGATAATGTACCCATCATCCCGTAATCCAGCAGGCAAAAGACATTGCCGGGCAGGATAACCAGATTCCCCGGATGCGGATCAGCATGAAAGAAGCCGTATTCGAGAGCAGACCGGAAGCCGATTTCAGCACCCCGCCGGGAAATCAGCTTCAAATCAAAGCCTTCCCGTTTCAGCTTCTCTATATCGGAGATGCTGATGCCGTTAATGTACTCCATTATCAGCAGCCGCTGGGTGCAGCAGTTCTCCAGGTAAATCCGGGGTACATGGAGCCAGGGTGTGGAGGAAAAATTGTGAGCGAAGCGTTTCATATTATTAGCTTCCACACGGAAATCAATCTCTCTTCGGATATTATCCGAAAACTCTCTGACCAGGCCCACCGGGTTTATGACATAAAGGCCGCGCAGATAGCGCTCCATAAGCAGCGCCAGATTATGCATGATGTCCAGGTCCACTTCAATGATGTCTTCTATATGAGGCCGCTGGATTTTTATTACTACTTTATCGCCTTTTATCGTAGCGCAATGCACCTGGGCCAGAGAAGCTGCTGCCAGAGGCTGGTCATCAAAAGAAGAAAATATTTCAGGGATGGGTCTTTTTAACTCCAATTCAATTACCTGTTTAGCCACCTCCGTCGGAATGGGAGCTACCCGGCTCTGCAGGTTCTCCAGTTCCTGTATAAAATTTTGAGGGAGGATATCCGGGCGGGTGCTGAGCATTTGCCCTAATTTGACGAAGGTCGGCCCTAATTCTTCCAGTGCCAGCCTCATCCGATGGGCAGTGGTCAGGTGGGCAAATTCACGTTGCCGGTGCAGCAGCCTCTTTTCAATGTTGATATATTGCCAGATACGTATCTGTCGGAAAAATTCACCAAAGCCGTATTTGGTTAGTACGGATACCACCTGGCGATAACGCCGCAGGTGTTTATAAGCCAATCCCGGAGTAATCAGTTTTGGCACAGGCATAATCCTCGTTCACCTTTTTTTATCCGCAGAACCATCAGGGAAAGAATAATATAGCATATATTTTATTTATATTCCAGGTCTTTATTTTCCAAAGCCCAAGCACCGGATGGAGTACTAAAATACATGGTCCTTTATTACTAACGTAATCTACACTTTGGTATCAGGTAGAGGGTATAATCTTACTTTAAGCAAGCTTAGCTTAACCGGCTCAAGCCAGAGCATTATGCCTGCGTTACGGGGGTATTAAAAATGAAATGCCCGATAATAAAATCGGAGTCTGATAGAGTCTGGCTGAAATACTGCGGTTTCCTGGACCTCTCGGTACCCCAATTTTTATCCATTCAGGAGTCTCTTCTACTACAACAGATTAAAAAGGTATCCCATTCCCACATAGGACAAAAAATAATGGGACGGAACACACCGCGGAATCTCGATGAGTTCCGCCAATTTGTCCCCTTAACCAGATACGAGGACTACATTCCGGAGTTGGAAAACCGTGACGAAAGCGCTCTCCCTGAAAAGCCCCTTGTTTGGGCGCACACTTCGGGAGGCTCTATTGCTTTCCGCCGGGTTCCGATAACCCTGGAGGCAAAACAAAAACATCTGGAGCACCTTATGTCTGTTTTCATTTTGGCCTGCTCCAGGTCGAGAGGTTACAGTTCAGTGTCTGAGGGTGATAGAGTTCTTTTCAATGTTGCCCCCAAACCCTACCTCTCCGGAATACTGGCTGCCGGCGCGGTTGAGACCTTTAACATGCGCCCCATCTATCTTTCCGATGACCACGATAGTATGGATTTCAGTGATAAAATGGCCCGGGGTTTCGAATTGTCCCTGCGGTCGGGACTGGATATCCTGGTAGCCATGACCAGCGTTCTGGTCAAGACCGGTGAAAGCTTCGACAAACGTTCTCGTAAACGGAATCTATCCGGACGTCTCCTGACTCCCGGTGAATTTTACCGGATTTCCCGGGCTTTCCTCCGAAGTAAACTGGAGAAAAGGGAAATATTGCCTAAAGATATCTGGCCGCTCAAAGCCCTGATTTGCTGGGGTATTGACACCGAGGCCTATAGCGAGCAAGTTTATAAATACTGGGGGGCGTATCCGTACCAGTTCCATGCCTGCACGGAAGCCGGTATCATGGCAGTCCAGAGCTGGAATCGAAAGGGCATGACTTTCATCCCCAATTCCAATTTTTATGAGTTTATTCCGGAAGAAGAATGGATAAAATCTCATGATGATATGTTCTACGAGCCGAGAACAGTACTGCTCTCGGAATTGAAACCCGGCGAACGCTATGAACTGGTGATTACCAGTTTTTTCGGGATGCCTTTTATTCGCTACAGGTTAGGCCACTTAATCCGAATAACAACGCTGGAGGATGAGGAAACCGGTATCAAATTGCCCCAAATGGTCTTTGAGACGCGGGCAGATGATTTGATTGATATTGCCGGCTTTACCAGAATATCTGAAAAATCGATTAGCCGGATAATTGCCAGTTCCCAATTAGAGTGCGAGGACTGGGTAGCCCGTAAGGAGACAATAGAGGGAAAACCCGTCCTCCACCTGTATCTGGAGCTAAGTAGAGATTGTCCCCAGATTAATATAGCCCCGATATTGGACAATGAGCTGATGAAGGCCGATCCGGGTTATCATGACCTGGTATCAATGGTGGAAATCCATCCTCTTCAGGTTACCATTCTCAGCCCCGGCAGCTTTAGCCGGTATGCTCAGTCAAGACGCTGCGCCGGGTTCGACTTAGCACAGCAGAGGCCAGCCCGAATGAATGCCAGCGATGAAGACATCCAGAAACTCATCGGAGACAGGAACGGGGCAGCCTGTTATAAATAATGATTTACACTTTTCAAATTTCCGGTTTCCCGGTATCAGGAGATTGAGGTGGGTCTATACCTGGTATTACCCCTAATAGAGGTTGCTTTTTGCATCGCTTTACTGGTACTGCTTTTCAGTCTGGGCAGAAGGCATCAAGCCAGAAGACCTTTTGCGATATATCTCATTTTTATGGCCCTGTGGGGCGCGTCCATTTTCCTGATGCGCCTGACACCTGACCTCTCCAGAGCTGCATTCTGGGAGATTTTTGTTTTCGGCGCCA
Source organism: uncultured Dehalococcoidales bacterium (assembly GCA_964541585.1). Taxonomy (GTDB): domain Bacteria; phylum Chloroflexota; class Dehalococcoidia; order Dehalococcoidales; family UBA3254; genus CAZIQW01. Next base: position 5,386 of record CAZIQW010000005.1, read on the forward strand.
TTTTAAGCGCTGCCATGACCATGTACTGGTTCATTATTTCATTCACCGGAACCCGGTTTAACCAGAAAGTCCTGTATCCTTTGATTATCAGCTATATAGTGGTTATTGGCTTAATCCCTACCGGGCTTATCTTCAAAGGCATGCAGGTAATGTGGTACGGCAAAGCCCCGATTATCGGCCCTCTTTTCCCTCTGTACGTGCTGTGCGTATATCTCCCCATAATTCTGGGATTGATGGCATTGCTGAAGAACTACCCTCAGTCCAATAACAATGATGACAAAACTCGCCTCCAGTACATCATTGCCGGGATAATAGCTCTACTGATTGGCGGTACGACGGATTATCTGCCCGCTCTGGGCATCTCCATGTACCCTCTAGGCATCATCGGTAATATTCTTTTCTGTGTTCTGACCACCATTGCGATGTTAAGATATGGCCTGCTGGAGATGAGGGTAGTACTCCGCATCGGCACTGCTTACTCCCTTACCAGTGTTTTGATTTTCGGTATCTTTGGAAGCATCATCCTTCTAATCACTACTACCATTCAGAACACGATCAGCCCTCTCTCTTTGACCATCACCATCGCCGCGGTTTTCCTTATCGCAGCGATTTTTCAGCCGGTATTATCAAAACTACAGCGTACTGTAGACAGGTGGTTTTTTCGGCAAAGGTATGATTACCTTCAGGCTTTGAAGAGGTTTGCCCGGGACAAAGACGGCGACACGGACCTCAATCAGCTTTCGGCACACCTGGTTACCACGGTAGCCAACAGTATGCAAAGCGAAGGCGTTTACCTTCTTTTACCCTCAGCGGTAACCAGGGATTACGTAACCTGCGCTTTCAGCGGACAGAAAAAACAGGGAAATCTGTCCTTCCCCCTGGAGTCCCCTCTGGTGATTACCATGAAATACCAGGACAGGATAGTGGACAGCGCAGATATGGATATCATTCCTGCTCTTAACGGTCTGTCCAAAAGCGAAAAGGACGTTATTTTGGAAAATAATATTGAGCTTATACTCCCCTTGAAAAAAGAGGGGCGTCTGACGGGAATAATACTCCTGGGCCGGAAAATCTCACACGAATCTTATTCCAATGAGGACAGACACCTGCTGCAATCGGTTGCCGGGGATATCGCCACACGGGTAGCTAATGCCATTCAATACGACAGCATCAAACAGGAACATCACGAATTACAGAAAACTCTGGAGGGGGTCATTTACGCCGTATCAGCGGTAGTAGAATCCAGAGACCCCTATACCGCCGGTCATCAGCGGCGGGTAGCCGAATTAGCCCGGGCCATCGCCAAGGAAATGGGCCTTTCAGATTGGTATATTAAGGGAATGCATATAATCGGACTGCTCCATGATGTGGGGAAAATAGCCATACCGGCGGAGATTCTCAGCAAGCCGGGTAAAATAAGCCAGTTTGAATTCAGTATTATCAAGAACCACCCGCAGATTGGCTATGATATTCTGGAGAGGATAGATTTTCCCTGGCCGGTAGCCAGGGCTATTCTGCAGCATCACGAACGTCTGGACGGCTCCGGTTATCCGGAAGGGCTTTCAGGGGGAGAAATAATTCTGGAAGCCAAAATCCTGTCTGTGGCTGATGTCGTCGAAGCTATGTCCTCCCACAGGCCTTACCGGCCGGCGCTGGGCCTGGATTTAGCCCTGAGAGAAATTAAACAGCAAAGAGGTATCCTCTATGATCGCGACGTAGTAGATGCCTGTTTGAGGTTGCTGCAAAATAGTCAGTTCGCCTTCGATAAATTGATGCTCGCCGCTCAGGGTGAAGAAGCGTCTGAACAAGAGAAGAAGAGTGTTCACAGTTGTTAGTTACGGATGGGAACTATACATAAATTATATAAAAGGGGGAAAAATGAAAAGAATACTGGCAATCAGCCTGGTTTTAGCCCTGGCACTAATTCTGTTGGTACCGTCCACGGCCATGGCAGCCAAACCGGTGGCTTTTGCGGCTAACGGAAGTCTGTCCGGGATAGATGAAGGTGATGTCAAACCCCTGGGGAACAGCGGTAAGTGGCTGGTGTCCGACCGTAACATCCAGGGCGAGTTCATTGACGGTGACCTGGAAGGTGCTTTCACTTTAACTTACGGCGGTGTTTTTGACATCAGCGACCAGTCCGGCCGTTTGAACGGCCATCTGTTTACCGAATCCGGCACATTTACAGTTACCGGGGAGACCCAACCCCTGGTAGTCCTGGATTACATTGTGTTGCCGGATGGAAACGGCGGAATTATCATATTCCCCACTTTGTGCGAATTAACGGTGACCGGACACTGGGCCGGACTTAAAGACCTGAATGCCAATGGCAATTTTGAGGCCTGGTTTACTTTTAATGTGGATATGGCAGGCCATGTTGACACCATTTTTAACAGCAGCTTTGAAATGACAGGAACGTGTGTCGATAAGCGTTAGCTGAGTAACGCAGACCTCCGGATTTCGAGTACTTCGCCGGTGCAAGGATATTCATCAACCTGGTGGATCTCCGGGCGATAAGCCCGCCATCAGGGTATTTGCCTGAAGCCTGCCGGCGAAGTAATTTTTCATTTTAAGTATAGGCGGATTCCCGGTATATCCTGAAAGTGGGTCGGGTTGTTTTTCCTCTTCAAGTTATATTCATGGTCTTCTATTCTCTCTTTCTTTTCCGCAGAGTTGCCAAACAGATATTAAGACCTTATTATAGTACCAGTGAGGAAAAGCTATGAATTGG
>CAZIQW010000005.1:8126-22405 GCA_964541585.1 uncultured Dehalococcoidales bacterium
GGAAACGCTGTTAGAGTTAGGGCTCCCGGTAGGAATAGGAATTGCGGTCATTATCGTCCTCTATTTCTTACACCGGTTCTTGTTCCGTTATTTTTTGAAATTAGCCGCCAGGACCAAAAACAGCTTCGATGATATCCTGGTCCGGGTTCTGCGTCCCGCAATGCTCTTGTGGAGCATCTGGCTGGGTATTTTCGTGGGCTTTACACTTTACGAAGCGCCTGCTTCCTGGGCTCCAGTTACCGATAAAGTAATTCCGGTACTGTTTGTAGCTCTGGGTATATATACGGTAATTGCCTTTATTGTGGCCACCTTGAAATGGTACTATACTGCAATCTGTCCCCTGACGCCCAGCAAAATCGACGATGTTATCGTGAACATATTGATTATCGGGACCCCGATAGTCGGTACTGTCCTCGGCATCATCTTGATTCTGAACATGCTGGGCATAAATATGCAGTCTGTAAACGACTGGCTGCGAGAGCACGGCGGCTCATTGGCCATACTAGTAATACTGGGAATGACTTTGCTGCTACTGTCTATACTTCTGGTTCCTCGAGTTGTCCGAAGTGCGGTATTCAGTTCCAGAGTCGAACAGACAGAGGAAGAACTCAAAAAAAGGGCGGATACTCTGGTAGGCGTTATCGGGACTTCTTTAAACATAATAATTATTTTCATTTTTGTTTTAATGGTCCTCAGCGAACTGGAGATAAACATCGCCGCAATTCTCGCGGGCGCCGGCGTTGCCGGACTGGCAATCGGCTTCGGAGCTCAGTCCCTGGTCAAGGATATCCTGGCAGGACTATTCGTCATTATAGAAAATCAATACCGCAAAGGTGACGTGGTAAAAATCGCTGATGTACTGGGTACAGTTGAAGATATAAACCTCCGAAGGACTATCCTGAGAGACCTGGACGGGATTACTCATGTGGTTCCCAACGGGGAAATCCGGGTAGCCAGCAACTTCACCAAGCAGTGGTCTAGGGCCAATCTGAATATCAACGTCTCCTATAATACCGATCTGGATAAAGCCATTGCAGTAATCAACCGGGTGGGGATGGAACTGGCGGAGGACCCGCTGTGGGCTCCGGCAATCCTGACGCCACCGAAAGCCCTGCGTGTAGATAAGATCGGGGATTCCGGAATCGAGATAAAAATACTGGGAGATACCAAGCCTATCCGCCAGTGGGAAGTAATGGGCGAGCTGCGCCTGCGGCTAAAAAGGGCTTTTGATAAAGAGGGCATCGAGATACCCTGGCCGCATACCAAGGTCTACTTCGGCAATGCGCCTCCGCAGCCATGGCCTCAGGATGGCGAGACCGGGGAGAATAAACCGGAACCGGGTAAAAACAATTGATATCGGTTTAATATTTCGCAAGCTCGCACGAATCGCATTTACCCTGCGTGCACAGGGTTTTATAGATATGGATCAGTCCTTGCTGACGGCGGGCTGAGTTCACCTGCCGGTAGTCAAGAGAAAGCTGTTTGAGCATATGCTGTTCGACCGAGTTGGCTTCCAAGCGAGGATAATGAGCGTAAAGCTCCCGGACCGGGCAGTCTAACTCCGGTCTCTCTGTCATCCGCCCCCATGTCCAGGCAAATGGTAACAGGATGTTAATGGCTATTTCCGCAGCCCTTTCGCGCCCCAGAAGCACAGGACTGATATGGGTGCCAGGCCGGTCAAAATCATAATAATGAGTCCAGTAACCAGGGGAGCGAACTCTTATCGCGGACTCCAATTTAATCCGGGAGCGGTCCAGTGCAGACTGACGGACTGACTTCATCAGATGGCGAAACCAGCCTTCCTTCCGGCAGCGATACAGCAGACAGCTGAGAGCAGCGATACGCCGGACAGGATGGTTGTCCGGTCTTACTTTATAGAGCTCCCATTCACGCCAGGACAGGGAACCGCCGGAAGAGAAATCCAACCAACTTCTTTCCAGATTATCAACCATCTCTTCTCCCCTTGAATTGATTGCCCGCTGGGAGGGCAACAAACCGGCTCTCCCCAGCAAGAATGCCTGCAGCCGGAGAAGAATATCTTCCCCGGCAAGCTCTTCCCGGGCAATCTCTTCAGCCAGCTGCAGCGGTGCCTGGCGGGCCAGTTTCCGAAAAGGCAGTTGGTTCTTGGCATATCCCAGAGCTTCCAGAAAACCTTCGTAGAGACTCTGTTCGTCTCCGGTCCGGGACAACACCCTCTGATATTGTTCAGCTTTAGAGCTGAACCGCAGGTCTCCGGCCCTATCCAGGTATCTTGTCAGGCTTTCCTGGCTCCACCGCCTGATAACCCCCCGGCAGGGCAAGCCGGTATCAGACAGTTTTTGGGAGGTATGCCGGCAGGAGTTTGGTTTCAATAATATGGTGGGCACCACCTGTCCGTTCTGCAGAACTGTCTCTTCGGAATGGCCCGAAGTGTTCTTCAGAGCCACATGCAAAATTACCCGATTATATTCAGGGTCCCGGTGATGACCGTGCGCCAGCCAGTTGCCGGGCCGGGTATGGATTTCAATACAGCCGGATTTACGTTCGCTGCGAAAATCGACGACAGCATCCCGAAAATCACCGCCCTTGCCGTCATTCGGACGTCCGGGATATATCACTTCCACCGGTAAACCGGCAGAATCCGTCAACCGCCGCTGCCGTTGCAATTGCCGTTGCCACAGCAGGACTACCTCGGATTCGGTAACCTGATTAGTTACAGTCGACATATCATCGTTTCTTTGAGGGCATTTAACCTTCGATGCTGGATAACTCGCGCTGAAAGGCCTCCTGAGCCAGCGGATGAGAAAGAACTATAACCACCTTTTCCAGATGGCTCTTTTCTTGACCATAACGGACCATCTCGGTAAGCATAATCCGCGCACACTCGTCCAGCGGAAAACGGCCGACCTCGGTTCCGAGCGGAGGAAAAGCAATGCTCCTGATACCCTGCTCGTCTGCATGCCGCAGGCTATTATAGGTAGCCTGACGTATTTTCCCGGCATCAGTCTGCAAATTCTGTCCCATAACAGCTGCATGGATAATATATCTGGCCTTCAGCCTGCCGGCGCCGGTTACTACCACCTGACCGGCTTCAACCGGTCCTTTTCTCATGGCCTCATCTTCGATTTCCTGACCGCCAGCCTTCTTTAAAGCCCCGGCCACACCTCCCCCCATCCAGAAATGGTTATTAGCGGCATTGACCAGAGCCTCGCAGTCCGCGATAGTAATATCCCCTAGCTGAATTTCTATATTCATCATGGTAATGGTTATAGTTTTCAGTTTTCAGTTATTAGTAGCTGGTCTTCTCCTTAGCTCCAAACTAATGACTAAGAACTAACAACCAGTAACTATTATACACGTTACCGTGTAATTGTCAAGGGGGAAAGCTTTCCATGTTGAGGCTTCAGGCAGAATATTTGAAATCGGATTTCTCGGCAATAATGGAGAGCAATTTTGCAGAAGCACCGCGAGGTCGGTACATACCGGTTTCCCATTCACTGATGGTCTGCTGGCGGGTACCCAATTCCTCGGCCAGTTCCTGTTGGGTAAATCCCAGATGCTGTCGGAGGGCCAGGATGCGTTCTTTGTCCCACCTGGTAGGTTCAGCGTGATACCCTTTTGGCATATCTGAATTGTACATTATTCGGCTTAAATACGCAATTTGCATCATTTAAAACAAAAATAGAGGCTTTGAGGGGTATAAGTCGCTTTAGTTATCTCCTAAAACAGACCGGGTTACCTGTAGTTAGCTAAATTCAGCAATATTCTTATTTGCACGGTACGTATTCTCTGCGTTATCATATATTTAGCAGTCTGGCGGTTAGACTGCTAAATATATTGAAGAAGAAAACTAGGAGGATAAGGAATGGCAGCAAAACTACAACCATTGGCTGACCGTTTGGTAGTCAAGCCCATTGAAAAAGAGGAGAAAACCAAGAGTGGTATCATCTTGCCTGATACCGCTAAAGAGAAACCCCAGGAAGGAGAGGTTATTGCAGTAGGGCCCGGTAGAATGACCGATGACGGAAAACGTATTGAGATGGATGTCAAGGTTGGTGACCGGGTAATTTATTCCAAGTACGGCGGTTCGGAAATCAAAATTGATGACGAGGAAATGATCATTCTGCGCGAAAGCGACATTCTGGCAAAAAAAGCCTAAGAGTTTAACTCGAAAAACCAAATTCGAAATACGAGATAAATTCAAATCCTTAAATTCTAAATAGGTGCAGAAGAGTTCAGGGTTTTAAAATTTGGAATTTTAAATTTGTTTGGAATTTAGAATTTAAGCAAAGCATAAATCATAAAAATAATGGAGGTCGAAATTAAGATATGGCAAAACAGATCATATTCAGCGAGGAAGTCAGACAAAAACTCAAGAAGGGCATTGACACCCTGGCAGATTCAGTTAAAGTAACCCTGGGCCCCAAAGGCCACGCTGTCGCCCTGGATAAGAAATGGGGTTCTCCCCAGGTAGTAGACGACGGCGTTACTATCGCCAAAGAAATCGAGTTACCCGATCCATTTGAGAACATGGGCGCCCAGCTGGTCAAGGAAGCTGCCACCAAAACTAATGACGCCGTAGGTGACGGCACCACCACTTCAACCATTTTGGCCCACGCCCTGGTTACTGCCGGTTTCAAGAATATCGCCGCTGGCGCCGATAATATGGCTTTGAAGAGAGGTATTGAGAAGGCCTCCAGGGCGATTATTGAAGAGCTCAAGAAGAACTCCACCGAGGTCAAAGGCAAGGAGCAGATAGCCCAGGTCGGAACCATTACCGCCAAGGACCCTGAAATCGGAAATCTTATTGCGGATGTTATGGAGAAGGTGGGTAAAGACGGCGTTATTACGGTTGAGGAATCCAAAGGGACACAATACGAGACTGAATTTGTGGAAGGCATGCAGTTCGACCGGGGTTACACCAGCGCTTACTTTGTCACCAATGCCGAGCGCATGGAAACCGTCATCGAGGACCCTTATATTCTGATTACCGACAAGAAGATATCCGCCATCGCGGATATCCTGCCCGCCCTGGAAAAAATCCTTCAGGTTTCCAAGAACCTGGTGATTGTGGCTGAGGATGTCGAGGGCGAAGCTCTGGCTACTCTGGTAGTTAACAAACTCCGCGGTACCATCAACGTTCTGGCAGTGAAAGCCCCCGGCTTTGGCGATAGAAGAAAGGCCATGCTGGAAGATATGGCTATCCTGACCGGAGGAACGGTTATTTCTGAAGAGGTCGGCCGCAAACTGGATTCCGTAACTGTAGAAGACCTTGGCAGAGCCCGCCGTATTACCAGTGATAAAGATAACACCACGATAGTCGAAGGCAAAGGTTCCGAGGAAGCAATCCAGGCTCGCATCAAACAGATTAAAACTCAGATTGCCGAGACCACATCGGATTTCGATCGCGAAAAACTTCAGGAAAGACAGGCTAAACTGGCCGGCGGAGTCGCGGTCATTAAGGTCGGCGCAGCTACTGAGACAGAACTAAAAGAAAAGAAACACCGTGTTGAAGATGCTCTCTCAGCCACCAAGGCTGCAGTTGAGGAAGGCATCCTGCCCGGCGGCGGTGTCGGGCTGATGATGGCCCTCCCGTCTCTGGAAGGCATCAAAGTCGAGGGTGATGAGGCAACCGGACTGGAAATCGTCAGGAAGGCGATTGAAGCGCCTATCCGCCTCATTGCGGATAACGCCGGTCGCGATGGTGCAGTGGTAGTAGATACCATTAAGAGAAGCCCCAAAGGTTACGGGTATGACGCGGTTGTTGATGATTTCGGCGACATGATCGAAAAGGGCATTATTGACCCGACTAAAGTTGTCAGAACCAGTCTCCAGAACGCAGCCAGTATCGCCAGCATGATTTTGATTACCGAATCCCTGGTGGCCGACATTCCGGAGAAAGAGAAAGCAGCTCCGGCCATGCCTCCCGGCGGCGGCTACGGGATGGATATGTAGTCCCAACCGGTAAATCACCTTATATAATGATATACAAAAAGGAGCGTCCCGGCTTCCAGATGGAAGAACCGGGGACGCTCCTTCGGTATTTAACGACCGCAATCAGAGAAAATTAAAGTTTAAAATTGAAAACAAATCCGGAGCAGCAAATTATGGCAGGCTGAAGATTTAAATCTTCAGCATCTTTTCCAGGGCTTTCGAATCGTTGATGGGGCCGACGATGGCCAGTCTAAGCTTATCCACAGATATTAAATCGCGGGCTACCTTTCGCAGATGGTCGGCATTGATCGAATTGATGATGGCAATAATCTCCTCCAGGGTTAATATGCGGTTGGTAAGCATTTCCTGGCCTCCGAGCCACCCTGCGACATTCCGGCTATCCTCCATACGCAAGAGCAATCTTCCCTTGGATATCTCCCGGGCTTTTTTCATCTCCGCTTCGGGAATGCCTTCTTTAAGTTGTTCCATCTGTTCTATTATGGCTGCTATCGCCCTGTCCAGATTATCCGGGTCCACACTGGCGGAAACTGTCAGCGAACCGGTGTCCAGAAAATGTTCCACATAGCTATTGATACTATAGGCCAGCCCCAGCTTATCCCGAATCTCACTGAACAACCGGCTGCTCATACCTTCACCCAGGAGAACATTTAACAGGTCCAGATGAAAGCGCTGCGGGTGAGAAAGTGAAATTCCCGGCAGTGAGAGACAAAGATGAGCCTGTTCAGTATCCCGCTTCTCGATCTTCAACCGCTCTCCCGGCTGTTCCCGGTAAACCAAATAATCCGATCGCGGCTCAGGGTTCGACCACCCTCCGAGAAGTTTTCGGAGTACATCAACAATCTCTTCATGCTGCAGATTGCCGGTTACCGTAATCAGGGTATTCTCCGGTGTATACTTTGCTCTAAGATAACTCAACAGCTTCTCGCGGCTGGTAGCAGCCACCGTCTCCTGGGTACCGGCAATATCCCGGCCCAGCGGATGCTGGGGCCAGAGAAGCTCATCAATCAGCAAACCGACCTGCTGGGAAGGAGAATCCTTGCACATGTGAATTTCTTCGATGATGACCTGACGCTCTCTTTCAATATCTTCCGGGTTAAAGTTGGAATGAAGCAGCATGTCTACCATGACCTCTACGGCAGTAACGAAATGCTCCCTGGTAACTTTACACCAGTAGAAAGTCAACTCTTTATCCGTGGCGCCGTTAAGAATACCACCCAGTCCTTCGATAGCCTCTGAAATATCGCGCGCATTTGGACGTTTCTGTGTACCGCGAAAGAGCAGGTGTTCAATGAAATGAGAGGTGCCGGCCTCTTGTGCGGTCTCATAACGGGAACCGGTGCCGACAAATAAAGCGATGCAGGCCGAATGGGTCTGAGGCATGTGACTGGTAATAATCCGAAGACCGTTATCCAGGGTAGTTTTTTGATACAATATCTCCACCTTTCCGGGCTAAGGTTCTTCCAATAAGTTAATTCTATTTTATCCGGGATAGATAGTCAATCTTGATACCGTTACCCAACCTCGAGTCCGGTTTGAAAACTGTAATATAATTTAAATATCATGGCGACGGCAGGGAAGGGGGGCCGGATGTATTTTGAAGAAGCAATTTGTAAATATTTAGAAGAAATAATATTCCCTCAGTTATCCCCGCCCCCTTATGGTAAAATTAAAATTCATCGCCTGGTTTCTGAAAAACCCATTTATCTCTTTGTTGAAGAAGGACAACAGTTACTAACGGTAGGAAAGTCTTTCCAGTACGGGCAAATTCCTCTGGAAGAAGCCTGGGCGGCAGCGGAAAGGGAATTTTCCAATCTCAAGATGATAAGAACCAAATTCGGGATGTGTAATGACACCTATAATATCGTCGCTCCGCTGGGAGATAATAAAGAACTTGAGGCTTTACTGGTAACCGAAAAGGCTTCCGGGAAACTGCTGGAACATTATATTGTCCGGGCCATTAATGAACAAAGACAGGAAAAACTTTTCCGCAAGCTCGGCTATCTGGCAAAATTCTTTACCCGGCTCCACCAAAATACTGTCACTGAAAATCCGGTTTCCAGCACGCCGCCCCAGCAGTACCTGAGTGAATTACTGGAATCATTACGTTCCGGACTGCTGGACTCTTCCGGCGTAATCACAATAGAAAAACGGGCAGCGCCCTGGTGGAACAAAAGAGAAATCTGCGAACAGGACTTCGAAGTGATTGTTCACGGCGACGCCACGCCGACCAATTTTTTCTTCTACCGTAACGAAGTCACCGGAATTGATCTGGAAAGGATGAGGTTTGCCGACCGCTGCTGGGACCTGGGGTTCCTGACCGCTGAGTTAAAGCATCATTTTTTATGGCGTACGGGGGATAGATGGGCGGCTGAACCGTTTATCGGACATTTCCTGCGGGAGTACGCGGTTAACCTGGATTATCCCCGGTTCTTCCCAATAATTACCGCCAAGCTACCTCTCTATATGGCACTGGGTTTGCTCCGGATTGCCAGAAATATCTGGCTGGGAGAAAGCTACCGGAAAACGTTAGTAGAAGAGGCCGGACTTTGCTTAGAATACGGGCTGTAATCTTCGATTGCTACGGCACCCTGGTGGATATCCAGACCAACGAGGGCAAAGATGAAATCTTCGCCTACCTCTCCCTGTATCTGCACTACTACGGGGCCGAAATAAATACGGCTACGTTGAAATCCCTCTTTCATGCTGAAAAAGAGCACTATTTGAATACTCGCCAGGAACGCTACCCCGAGTTTGATATAGAAGTGGTTTTAAAAAAAATCCTGCAAATGAGAGGACTAAATAACCCTTTCCTGGCAGAGTCCTGCTGTAAAATATTCCGGCTCGTGAGCCGGGACAGGTTTCAACTTTTTCCGGACAGTTTACCGGCTTTAAGAGAATTAAAAAGCCGGGGTTTTCTGCTCTCAATGCTCTCCAACGCCCAGAACGTCTTTTTTTATCAGGAAATCGATATGCTGGGGCTCCGACAATTTTTTCGCTATTTTGTCGTATCCAGCTACTGGGGGTTCCGTAAACCCGACCCTCGCATTTTTTATTTGGCCTGTTCTCTCTTTAACGTGATGCCGGGTGAAGCGGTTTACATAGGCGATGACGCCGGAGTAGATATCAAAGGGGCCAGGAGTATCGGCATGCGGACAGTACTCATAGACCGGGAACAACGACAGAAAACCCAGGAGCCGAAGCCGGACTACTATACAACCGACCTCCGCAAAGCTGCGGAATGGATAAAGGAAAACGGATGAAGGCCATTCAAGAAAAGTATTGCGCTGCCATTATAAAGAGACCGCAAAAGCTGGCGATAATAAGCAGTATTTTTACATAACCCAAAATAAAATCCAGCCGGATTACGGTACGACGTTGCGGAAACAGTTTCCCGATAGCCTGATAGCCCTTAACCAGATTACAGCCGTAACAGACACCGGGGATAAGCACTACCCCGGTATGAAAGTGATTAAAGGCTTCATTCTTCAATTCTCTGGTGCTGAATATGACCGTCACTATCAACCAGAGAATACCTCGCTTGAAGCGGTTAAAGACTTCTTCCAGAGCAAAGTTGTTCATCAGTCCTCCAAAATATTTCCGGTCAGGTCGCATCCGGGTTATATTATGCGTATTAGGTATTTATTACGTAGGAATACTGTCTTTATTGCTTATCCTATAATACACTGTTTACGTTAGGATGACAAGTCATCCTGACCCAGCGGCTGTGTAGTACATTTGGCTTTTTGCCGGGTTAAGATTACAATAATACCAGTCAGCCAAGGATGAGAATCGGTACAATTCTCAACGGTTAGTATGCGGGCAAAAATACGGGGGGGAAACCGGCATGCAGGATACCTTGTACGAAGAAAAAATTTACTCAAAGTGGAACATCCTTATTCTGGGCATCGTCGTCCTGGTGCTCCTGGTTGCACTCATCTGGCAAATTATAGTCGGGCCGCTGGGAACGCGCCCCGCGTCCAACTGGTTTTTCGCAGGCATGATAATTTTTTTTCTGCTTATCGGAATCAATTTTGCATCTCTGTCCATCAAAGTAAATATGCAGGGAGTTTCCGTGGGTTACGGAATCATCCGGCATACCGTTCCCTGGGATAGTATTGCCGGCTGCCGACCGGATGAAGCTTCAGCGGTGAATTACGGAGGTTGGGGCATCCGTATAGGCTGGGTAGGAGGCAAAGGCCGCCTGGCTTACAATGTTCTCGGCAGCCCCCGCGTAGTAGTGGAAAGGAGGTATGGAAAATACCAGGAATTTGTCTTTTCAACACAGAAACCGGAAGCGGTAATCGAAGCGATTAATACGGGACTCGACAGGCAGTCCTGATAGACGCCTTTCCCCGGCAGTTGCATGGGCCTGTTGCCGACTGGCACAGGCCTGTTGACTTTCCTGAATAATTCTAACCTTTGTCATTCTGCAACGTTATAAACATAAGATGCCGGATTTCTTTATCAACAGGAGGCATGGTGAAAAAATGGGAACACTCCATAAGACCAGGCGCAGAAATAAATAAAAGGAATGGCCAGAAAACTGCTGGCACGGGCTATCACATGAGACCGCTGTTACCCAGGCTCCTGAGATTACTTTTTCCGGGCGAAAAGAGCTCCTTTGTCTTTGACCGGCATCAGGCAATATTGCCATCCAGGCCGGATGGTCTGAACTTATATATTCACCTGCCTTTTTGCCGTAGTATTTGCCATTTTTGCCCCTATGTAAAAGTTCCCTATGACACTGCGGTAAGTGCCGCCTATCAGGATGCCGTCATTAAAGAACTGGACAGCTACCGGAGGATATGGGGTGATGTCAACATTGAATCAGTGTACTTCGGTGGAGGTACTCCATCACTGACACCTGAAATCGTGGAGAGCACTTTATCCTGGATAGCCGGGAAGTTTCATCTCGGGCATGAAGTTGGCGTCGAGATTCATCCTCTGGATGCCTCGCCTCAGGTTATCAATTCACTCAAACACAGCGGCGTCACTATGGTCAGTCTCGGTGCGCAAAGTTTTAATGACAGGCTTCTGAAGGTTTTAGGCCGCGGCTATAACAATAAAGCAGTAATGAAGGCTTATGAACAACTGGTTGAGATTGGGTTCGATACCATTGATATTGATTTGATATTTGCCGTTCCCTCTGAGAAAGTGGAGGAATTTGAGGAAGATATTGAGACTGCCTGCAAACTAGGCGCCGGCCAGATATCCAGCTACCCTCTGATTCCCTTTTCATATACACCAATCAAGACCAGCTTGAAAAAAGCCGGTTTAAGCATGCCGTCATGGCGGCTGGAGAGAAAAATGCTCCAACTGATAGTAAATAAAACACGAAATGCAGGCTACCAGCGGACGTCCATCTGGAGTTTTAACCGGACCGGGACGACCCGCTACACCACCGTCACCAGGGACGCCTTTATCGGGATCGGGGCAGGGGCATCATCCCGCACCGGTGACTATTTCTGGCTGAACACCTTTTCCGTGGCCGATTATATCAGAACCATGGAAGCTGGCTCATCCCCCCTGGCTCTGGCTACCAGATTGAATCCAGGGGATAGAATGGCCTACTGGCTTTTCTGGCAGTGTTATAACACAGCCATTAACACAGGCAACCTCAAAAGGCTGTCCGGAGGGAAACAGCCAAGACGGATAAAGGCATTCTTATCCCTGCTGAACTTGCTGGGTATGGCTTGCCAGGAAGGAGACACCGTCCGGTTGACTGACTCAGGGGCCTATCTTTTCCACCTTGTAGAGAAGAGTTATACACATGCTTACCTGGAAACCCTCTGGCAGGCTTGTCTCCGGGAAGCATGGCCCCGCAGGGTTGTCCTGTAAAAGAGGAAAGTACAGGTATACCGGCCTTGAGAATAATAACATTCTCTGGCACTTGCATCTTCCCGGAGATTTATTCTTTCACCCTGATTGATGGTGTCGTTCAGTGTACTTCGAACGTGGTGGTGTAGTCGTTCACATTCAGTGTATAAGTTGTACCCGCCGTAAAATCGCTGCCGAGGTTCAGATTCTTTTCAAAAAATCCGTATACCTGAGCGCATATCGCCTCCCGGGGACGCCGGGTAGTAACCTCGATATTAACAATATCGCCTTCCCTGGCAACTACCGCATCGTGAAAGGAAGTGCAGCCGTCTCTAAGCCCGCCTTTGATATGCACTCCTACCTGCGGGGGGGATGATTCCATGATGAGGACATCCACCTCATGTATCGGCGCCGGACTTACCTCGATATCATTAAACCTTTGCTGGTTAATCATATCCCAAACCTCATCCATTATTGCTGAACTGACCTCTCCCTGCTTCACGGTGATGACCGCTTCATGCGGAGTTATTACCTGGGCCAGTACCTGTCCGGTGCGATCACCATAGCCTGCATGGCGGCTCTCAAACCGAAAAGTAAATTCCCATCCCTGCATTTGAAACAACTTTCCTGAATTATCCTGCTCATGCTCCACGACGATGTCCTCAGCTTTTATGAATTCCAGAGACTCTTCCATGCCGTCAAAAACAAATGTAGAGCTGCTTCTGACGAATTGCTCAGCCAGTTCCCGGCTGCCTTCCTCGGTCAGGTAATAGGGACAGGTTTTAATTACAGGCCAGGGCCCCGCGCTAACCGCATCCTTGGCTCCCACCCATACTGTTGTTATCGTGGAGCCGCGCTGGGGTACAACCACACATAAACCCAGGGGACCTTTAAAATCCCCGGGAAATTCAACCATAACCGGTTGTTGTATTTCCAATCCTACCGGGACATCAAAATGTTCATGAGTAATTTCTTTTACTATTCCATCCCGGTCAACCAGCAGAATGCAGTATTCACCCTCCCAGCGGTCATCACCGGAATGGTTATTCAATCTCAGCATAAATTCCGATTGCCCGCCGGGAGTGTGACCGGCGCTATCTCCGCTGAGGCTGAATTTTCTTCCCTCCTCATCCATAGACCAGGTAGTAGTAAAAGGATCGGGCGCTGTTTCCGGCGGAGCGGCAGGTGTTGCCTGACAGCCAGTTACCAGCAGTACAACCGCAACCAGCATCACCAGCAAACTCATCCGGAAGGTCTTCTTTTGTGTCATGTCTAACTCCTGTATTATACTTCTCATAAAATATAACGTTTGGGAGAAGCATAGGTTAGCCCTTCACAGGAAAGAATTTTATATTACCGGCCAGCCTCATTAAGCCAGTCGAGAATCGCTCTGAGCAATTCGGGGTCCAGCATCCGGCCGGAAGCGTTATAGTTTAATGCATCGGCGGCGCTGAGTTCAGCCCGGGATTTGGGTTCATACTTGAGCACATGATCGGCATCTTCCGGGTAGATAAACGTTACTTCCGGAGAAGCATTCGCCACCGCTTCCAACAGCTCGCCATCAACCTGCCAGTCCACCTGGATATCCTTTTGCCCGATTACTACCAATACCGGAACGGCAATCCGTTCCAGCAGTTGCACCGGGTCAATATCCTGTATTTCCCGAGTGAAGGGCAGGTTTGCCGGCTGTTGCAGGCTGATGACAAGATTATTGACGCCGTCGGGCAAATCAGGGTCCGGGACTACAGTCTTCCCGGCCAGAAAGTCCTCCATCAGACGGTCATAGCCGGCCATTATTTCATCACCTTCCGGTATGTTTTCCACCTGGGCAGCCAGCTGGCTACGCATGAGTTCGGCCAGTGAACGTCCCGGAGGCGCGGCAAGCACCAGTCCGGCAAGTCCCGGTTCCCGCTCCAGCTGGTAGTTCATGGCATGTATAGTGCCCTCGCTGTTTGCCAGAGTAAAAATTCGCTCCGGGTCCACATCGGGTCGATTCAGCAACGTTTCCACTCCGCCGGCTATCTCGTCAACATGACTCTTCAGACTGATTCTTCCGATAAGAAGAGGAATGTTTTCCTCGGCATGAGGTCCTGTAAAACGCTTATCATAGCGAAGTGTAACAAATCCTTCTCGAGCCAGTGCTTCGGCCAGCAGCCTTCCGCTGCCATTAGTGCCTGGAAGGAGGGGCGAATTCCAGTTGCGGTCAGTGGGACCGCTCCCCGCAACCAGAATTACTGCCGGATAAACCCCTTCAACATCCGGACGGGTTATCGTGGCATAGACTGTTGTATCTTCTATTGCCCAGCTGATTTCTTCTGTTGCGATTTCAAATTTATCAGCCGAAACCGGCGACTGCTGATTACAGCCGGCTGCCGATATGGTTATTGCCATGATAAGCAGTAAACAGATAACCGCGTGATTCCTTTTCATTGGCTTGAGCATTCCTTCCTCCAGCCCATCTTTAATATACCCGGTAAATATAGATCGGAAGAGCGTCGTGTAGGGAAAGAGTGTAGGATAGGGTGGTG
>CAZIQW010000006.1:0-21973 GCA_964541585.1 uncultured Dehalococcoidales bacterium
GAGTTCAGACGTGTGCTCTTCCGATCTTTCTGGGCGGATAATCAGGATTTTGGCACCTTACCGGGTAAATATCCGGCTACCGGCACCGGTTCCAACAGCAATCAGTATGCCATGCGGGCTACCGTAACTCCCAAATAATATTAAACATCTCAAGTTAGATAAAAAGAGGGGGGAGCGAAAGCTCCCCCCCTTTTATTATCTAAGAGTATCGAGAACTTTAAATGCCAGGATAGTAAAAAAACCAAAGAAAATCATAACACTCAGAGCATCCGCAAAAACCCGGGTTTTTGATGCAAGGTTGACGAATAAAAGAGAGATTATTAAATAAGCAACGGAGTTGGCAACAAAATAGATTGCAATATCATCCTGTCCCAGTAGAAACAAGGATCCGGTAATAATACCGAGTGTTATTACCAGAGTGACAATAAATTTCGTTAATACTCTCAAGACGCTCTCTCTTAACCGGCAAATGAAATCCTCTACTTTCTTAATACTATTAGATTATTAAATTAGCAAGTACCTCGACAGCAGCCAGGTTTTTCTGCTAAATCTGATGGCCGACACTGGCCCCGGCCGCGATGGCGTCTACCATTAAATCCGGCTCCGGTTTCGTGCTGCTGCCAACACTATAAACTTCCGGGACGATGCCTTCCAATTTTTTCACCAGGTCCAGGTTCTGCTTTAATAAAGTTGACGGCAGAACGGTATCGGCTTCGATGGTTAGAGTCCGGCCTTCCCTGGTCGTGATAACCAGGCCCTCGTCGACTACTTTCTCATATTTAGCACCGGCATACATAACTACTCCCTTTCGTTTGAACCAGGGCATCAAGAACTCTCTATCATCTACGGTCATTCCTTCGGCCCAGACTTCGCCGGGATTGACGAGGGTCACCTTACGGCCGCGTTTAGTGAGAAATTCAGCCAGTTCGCAGGCGTGATGTTCGCCACCCATAATCACTGCTTTCTTGCCGATAGGCATGGAGAAGGGGATATACTTACTGCCCCAGCCGGCGAGCTTCGGGCCAATCAGGTATAACAGGCTGTCCAGTTTGGTAAGGATTACGACGTTACGTTTCTCAATACCCGGGATGTCCGGGATTTTGGCGGTTCCCCCCGTAGCCACGACGACCGCGTCCGGCTTCACCTGTTTCACCAGTTCGGGGGTCACTTCAGTCTTCATTTGCAGCTTTACGCCGGCTTTTTTCATCTGCAGTTTAAACCAGCGGATGACATCCAGCAAAACATCGGTCTCCAGGTCTTTTACCAGGGCGGCAATAGGGACCAGACCACCCAATTTGGCATGCTTATCATATAGCGTAACATCATGACCTCTCAAAGCCAGCGTCAGGGCAGCCTGCATACCGCTGGGGCCTCCGCCGATAACCATAACTTTCTTTTTCCTGGCTGCCGGGCTAAAATCATATTCTTTTTCACGCCCGCAAGCCGGATTCATGCGGCATTCCAGAGGTTTGTTCCGGTTTCGCACATCCATGCAATAGACGCATCCGGTGCAGGGGCGGATATCCTCCAACTTACCGGCTATCACCTTATTGGGCAGTTCATGGTCTGCCAGTAGACGCCTGACCATGGGTATGAAATCCATGCGGCCTTCTCTCAGAAATTTCTCGCCCAGCTCCGGGTCCAGGCGGCCGGCAGCCCAGACCGGCACCTTGACTCCGGCTTTTTTCACGGCCAGGGTCAAAGTGGATGTGGCACCCATACCTTTACGGCTCCAGTCCAGGTCAGTGAGCATGCTGAACACCAGCGGGTTTGGTTCGGGATAGAAAAGACGGTCGGGTTGCAGCAGACCTTCGCGATGCCCGTAAATATGAGCCCGGCATTGAACGGCATCCGCCCCGGCTTTCTCAATTTCCCTGGCCAGGGCTACGCCCTCTTCGATGGTGGTGGCCTGGGGATGATTATATTCACGAATGTTAATCAGGGCAGTCACTGTGAAGTCCGGGCTGGTGCGTCTCTTAGTTTCCCGGATGATTTCGGCCATAAACCGGGCTCGATTCTCAAAAGATTGGGAACCGTATTCGTCCTCCCGGCGGTTCCAGATACGGGAGAGGAAAGTATTGATCTGATGACAGGTACCCCCATTGATTTCCACTCCGTCGAAACCGGCTTTCCAGGCGCGTACCCCGGCCAGAACCCAGATTTCGATCATTTCTTTTACTTCATCATGGCTCATCGCCCGGGGAACGGCAAAGTCCGGCCCGGGAAGCTCTTCCCGGGTTAAAGCCGAGGCGGCTTTGGTATCTCTCGCTGGCAGCAGCCCGGTGGGATTCCAGGGGCCCGCATGCTGAAACTGGACCATAATCGGACACCCGTGCTTGTGCACCACTTCGGCCAGCCGGGAGTAACTCGGAATGTGCTTATCGTCGGATAAGCGGAATTGGGCTTCCACGTGCTGACAGGCCAGAGGAAACTCAACGCCGCAAGACTCGACTATCAAGAGACCTACCCCGCCTTTAGCCAGGGCTTCATAATAGGCCAGGGCCCGGTCGCCGACAAAACCGGTCTCATGTTCGATGTAGGAGGTACCATTCGCCGTCTTGATCAAATGGTTCTTGGTCTTTATCTTCCCGATCTGCCCCGGTTCCAACAACTTCGCAAATCTACTGTTACTCAAAGCCGCACCCCTTAAAAATATTTGAAATCATTTTCTAATTCAGCTTTAGTTTGCCCTAAAAAATAATTCATATTCTAAAACATTGTTAGACAACCTTCTTCTCAGTGGCCTCACAGAGGGCCTTAATTAAACCAAACCTCTCCTTGACCATTGCCTGGAACTCGGCAATCTCATCTTCCTTAAAATGGGAAAATTTCCCGCACAGGTTCAGGTATTCCTGCACCGGACGGGGATTCTCCACCGGGACCGTAATCCGGAATTTGCCATCCTCCATTTCCCACAGCGGGAAATAGTTGGTCCTGACTGCGGAGCGGCAGACCTGAATGGCAGAGTCGGTGCTGATGCGGAAGCCAATTACGCAGGGAGCTAAGACATGGATATAAGCAAAACCTCTTTTACTGGCTTCTTTGGCTTTCAGCAGCTTCTTGATGTAATCTTCCATGTGGCTTAACGTGGCTGTAGCTACATAGGCTGCCGGATGGAGAGCCATGATTAAGGGAAGATATTTGGACATGGTAGGCTTGCCTTTCTGGCCTTTACCTACCGGTGTAGTGGATGTAGCGGCATGCAGAGGAGTCATACCGCTTCTCTGGTTACCGGTATTCATGTAGCCTTCATTATCGTAGCAGACGTACATGATATGCTCGTTTCTCTCTGCCGCCCCGCTCAGGGGCTGAAAACCGACATCGCTGGCATCACCATCTCCCGTAAAGCAGCAAACGGTAGCCTCTTGCCCCACCTTCTGAAAATATCTGGAGATTCCCGAAGCACTGGAGGCGACCCCTGTCATCACGCAGGCATAGTAAGCCAGCTTGTGCCAGGCCCCCAGGTTCTGTCCGTGCAGCACCGGTGCGGCGCAGCAGGGCGTCCCAACCATAATGATGTCCTTGCCCAGAACTTTCGGGATAGTCCTCAGGGTCAGTTCGGCCGGACATCCGGCGCAGAACGTATTCCCTCCGGCAAACTGGTCTTCTTCAATAAAATAATCAAATACCCTCGGTAATTTCTTTTCTTTCTGTAACATGTCTCCTCTTTACTCCTCTAAAGATATCCAGGTAGTTTCCTGATAGGGTTGGCCCAGTGAGGCAGAGTAGATATCCTTAATCATTCTTTCGATGTTCGGGACGGTGATATCCAGGTTGGCAATACCATCGATAAAACTCAGCAGGGGAGCATTCCCGATTTCGGGAGTCAGCGCCCGGATTTCCTGGTACATGGGGCCGCAGTTCCAGCCAAAACCCACGCTTCTATCCAGTACTCCGACCGCTTTCCTGTCCTTCAGGACTTTTGCCAGTTTTTCTCTCGGGAAAGGCCGGTACATCCTTATTTTGACCAGGCCCACCTTATTCCCTTTTTCTCTCTGCTCATCAATTACCGTCTTGGCGGTTCCGGCGGCACTGCCGGAAGCAACCAGGACCACGTCCGCATCCTCAGTCTTATATTCTTCGATCTGTCCGCCATAATATCTCCCGAAGAAGTCGCCGTATTCCCGATCAATCTGATCAAACTTCGCTTTAGCTCTTTCCATGGCGGCAAAATGCTTATACCGCAATTCAGTATAGTTTACCAGCATACCGTGTGAACCGGCGCCCAGGGGTACGCCCGGCTTCAATTTTAATCTCTCAGGCTGTTTCTTTAATACAGAAAGATATTCATCTACATCTTCCGGCATCGGGATTTTGACTGCCTCCGCCGAGTATGAAAGATAATAACCATCATAGTTGACCATGATCGGCAGCTGAATATCATAATCCTCTGCCAACCGGAAGGCCTGGATTGTGGTGTCGATAATTTCCTGGTCATCTTCCACAATTACCTGCAGCCAGCCGATATCCCGCACTGATATCAGGTCTTGCTGGCTGGTGGAGACAGCATGGATTCCCGGAATTTCACGGTTCACATTGGTCATCACCACCGGCGCTCTAAAGCCTGCCGTCTGCATCATGGCGTCATACATGAAGGCCAGACCGTAGGAGGCGGTAGCCGTGTATACTCTGGCTCCGGCCACACAAGCAGCAGTGATTGAGTTCATGGCGGAGTTCTCTCCTTCGACCTCAATCATCTCGGCCTCCAGCTTTCCGTCCGCTTTAAAACGGGTCAACTGTTCCACCACTTCGCTTTGTGGAGTAATCGGATAAAGGGCGACGACATCTGGCCGGCAGAGCCTGACAGCATAAGCCGAGCAGGCATTACCGGTAATGACCCTGGTTTCTTGTTGGCGCATCTGTTTTACCACTTTATACCTCCGGTACCATAGTTATTGCTTTCCTGGGACACTCTTTAGCGCAAATCCCACAACCCTTGCAAAATTCCAGGTTGGGCTCAAAATGATCGCCTTTATCTACCATGGATTGCGGAGGACAGTACAGGGAGCAAAGTCCACAGTAAGTGCATTTGTCCTTGTCCACCACGGGACGGCTGGTCCGCCAGGTCCCGGTTTCCAGGTACAACAGCAGCTCGTCAGCGTTTGACCAGCAGCTTTCATAAGGGTACGAAAACTTTCTTATTGCCATCTTGTTATCTTCACCTCCCGGAAGCCTCTTTCAGTACTGCGGATATTTCTCTGGAGCATGTCCCCGCTTAAATACTCCTGAAGGGCAGCCAGAATGGAATCCAGCTTGACCCACTCAGTCGCCGCAGCAAACGCTCCTAAAAGACAGGTATTGGGAATATCCCGGCCGATTTCTTCGATTGCAATCTGAGTGGCATTGATTACGCCGGCTAATTTCAAATTCTGATCTGCCCGGGTTTCCATTGTCCCGGGGCTGTTGATAATCAGTGTCCCCTCCGGTTTTATCCCGGTAAACAGATTGGAAATTTTAAGTAAAGTAGGATCAATCACCATCATGCAATCCGGGTTATAAACCTGGGTTTTGACCCGGATAGGTTTATCATCCATCCGGGTAAAGGCCTGTACCGGAGCCCCCCTCCTTTCAAAACCATACATCGGAAAACTGGCGACACATTTACCCTCAATGACAAAAGCACTGGCCAGCATGCGGGCCGCCATAACCGCACCCTGGCCTCCCCGTCCATGAATCCTGATCTCTTTCACCTCTTTAAGCTCCTGAAATTATTACTATAAATATTGTGATATCCATGATATAATATCCTTAATGAAATCTAATATGATATAGTGCGTAATGCTTCATGTTGACTCCCAGACAACATACACTCTTATTATGATTGGTTTAGATATGCCAGAATATTTAGAATCCTTTTTACTGGTTTTTAATAATGACATCTTGTGCGTTAACCGATCCCTGTTTATTTATATGAAATGAAAGGTGGAATATGACTGTAACCGGCAAAACAAATAAAACTAAAGCGAACAATGTAGTCAGCTCAGACTTCGATTTATGGGTACTGCTGGACCAGACCAGATTTGCGATTTCGAGGTCTCGAGAGCTTGAACTGGCACACTTCGGTCTCACTCAAATGCACGCCCATGTTCTGTTTGCCCTCCTCAGCAGCGGCGGCGCCGCCACACTTTATGAAATAGCCAAATTTACTATGAGACAGCATCACTCAGTTTCTACTCTTGTCAAACGGATGGAGCAACAGGGCCTCATTAAAAAACAAAAGAACCCAACCGATAATAAAATTCAAATCGTAATCACCCCTAAAGGCCGGCAACTGTACGAAAAGACAACCCAGTCTTCTATTGAGATGATATTCTCCTCCCTGTCGGAAAAAGAAAAACAGGAACTGACCCATTCTCTGAAACAGCTGCGAGGAAAAGCCCGCAATTTACTGGGCATAGATTATAAACCTCCTTTCATACCTTAGTCTCACGGGATTAGCGGCCGGATAAAACAAGCCACCGGCATTCAATTTTCAATTCCGGACAGATTTTCTTATCTGTTAACGGACCGCTTATTTTCCAGAGAATTTGGGTGCGCGCCTGTAAGACATAGAGGTGAGGCCTTCATTTAAATCCCCGGTAAACATTAAATCGCCGGAGACGGTAGCTTCGATAAATAATCCGGTCCTCTGGTCAGCCTGATAACCATAATAGAAAGCGGCCTTGGCCAGTTTTTGAGCCAGGGGGGCTCCATTAGCCAGCTTTTTGGCTATATCCTCAACCAGCGCTTCAAATTGTTCCGGGTCAGCAGTAAAGTTAACTATACCCCACTCCAGCGCCCTGTCCGCCATTACCGGTTCGCCTAAGAGGACTATCTCTTTAGCCCGGGCAGCCCCGATTAACCGGATCAGTCTCTGGGTGCCTCCCAGTCCCGGGGTAAGGCCTAAATTCAATTCGGGTAACCTCAGCTGGGATTTCTGATTCATTATTCGCAAATCACAGGCCAGAACCAGTTCGAACCCGCCTCCCATAGCCGGTCCGTTGACAGCCGCAATCACCGGTTTGGGATAAGTCTCAATGCGGGTAAACAAATTCTGTCCGGCTTCGGTAAATACCATGACGCTGTCTATCCGGCCGGCAGCAAAGCTGGAAACATCCGCTCCGCCGCAAAAGTTGGCGCCGGCCCCGGTTATCACAAGACAGCGGACCCCGTTCTCTCTTTCCAGTTCATCCAGGGCTTTATTAATCTCCTGAATAAAGTCCAGATTCAGAGCGTTAGCCCGGTAAGGACGGTTTAAAATCAGTCTGGCGATACCGGTTTCTTGATTAATGTCAACCTTGATAAATTCAAATTCCCCCGGTCCGTAGGAGTAAAATCCGATACCGCTCCGTCTTCCCAGTTTGCCCTCCGCTGCCATCTCCTTCAGTAACGAAGCAGCCCGGTATCTATCCTCGTGATACTGGCTCTCCAGACGATTCAATTCCGTTACGATTTTATCGATGCCAAGGCTATCTGCCATCCGCAGAATACCCCTGGGATAATTCAAGCCCGTAATTACCCCGCGATCGATTTCTTCCCGGGTAGTCGATCCCGTTTCCAGGAGTTTGGCACATTCATTGACCCCGTTAGAGAGGACGCGGATAATGTCAAAATCCGCTCCGGCGTTCATCGGGATTTCATTACTCTGGCCTGCCGACCAGTCATAAAAACCTTTCCCGCTCCGCTTGCCGTAATTACCGGATTTATAGGCTTTCTCAGTCAGCGGGGAAGGTCCGTAGCTGGGACCCAGGGTTTCCCGAAAATGCTCCATCACGTGATACCGGGTATCGATAGCTCCTCCCTGGAGAATATCATCAATCTCCAGCAGCCCCATGGGTAATCCCATCTTGTACTTGGCCGCTGAATCTACGGCAACCATGCTCCTGGCTTCTCCCTGGGCTACGGCCCATTCAGCCTCTGCGGCCATGGCCAGCCAGATCCGGTTGATCAGAAAACCGGGAACATCCTTAACATGTACTATTTCACGTCCCATTTTTTGGGCTACCGAATCGGTAACCGCCATAGTCTCGGCATTGGTCTTTTCCCCCTGGATAATCTCCAACAGACGTAAAGTACCGGGCGGATTAAAATAATGAGTCCCGATTACTCTCTCCGGACACTTCACCCCTTGAGCAATTTCCGAAATGCTCAGGGAAGAGGTATTGGTCGCAAACACGCAGTCCGCTGGAGCGTATTCGGCAGCTTCTTGAAAAACCTTTTGTTTCAGAGACAAAATCTCCGGTACGGCCTCAAGGATATAATCGGCGTCCGCAACGGCGTCTTTCAAATCGGTAAGAAAAGTAATCCGGCTAAAGACCTCTTCCTTAGCTTTTTCCGTAAAGCGCCCTCTCTGAATCCGTTTGTCGTAGTTGCCTTCGATTATCTGCCGGCCTCTCTGTATAAACTTGTCTTCAATATCCCGGATTTTCACATTGAAGCCAGATTCAGCCGCTAAAGCCCCAATCTGAGCTCCCATTGCCCCGGCCCCCAAAACGACAAAACTGTTTATCTTTTTCATCTGGCAAGGCTCCTTATTTTTTTACCGGTTCGAAAGCATAATATATCCTTTCACAGACCTTAGTTTCTTTTTTAACGTCCATGGGATGAGCCGGCACTTCAAAGGTCACAAACTTTACTTCGTCCCCTTCCTTGAGCTGGCCTTCCGCACAGTTGACAATGCGAGCCAGCAGGTGTTTTAAGGGAGTACCGGGCTCGAAACTGAGCCAGGCAATAATCAAGGGACAATCAAAGCCGGCCGGAGCTCCGGCCAGGGTCTCGGTAACTGCTACCACCTTAGCTCTCTGAGGGAGGTCTATCCATTCCAGCTCTTCTGACCAGCACTGGGGACAAATTACTCCGGGAGGGTAAGCCACATTGCCACATTGTTTACACCGGGTAGTCGTCAATCTACCCTCCCTGAGATGGTCATAAAACGGATATATCCGGTTGAATTCAGCACATTCCAGCGGCCACATATCCATTTCGGCAATGTATTTACCGCTCAGGGCGGGAATACCGGCTATCGGCGTCATCTGTACTTCGGTTGTTCTGGCTGTTTCTACCATATTGCTTATTCTCCTTGCCTCAAATTCCCTTTTCTAAATTCATTATTCTACCGGTTCCGTACCGTATATTAATACCGTATGTTGAGCGCAGGTACCGCTTAAATTATGTGCCAGTCCAAACCTGGCGTCTTTCACCTGATTCAGGGCTCTTCCCTGTAATTGCTTGCAGATTTCCAGTGACTGTCGAGCCCCGGAGGCGCCAAAGGGATGCCCGATACTAATCAGTCCGCCATCAGTGTTTACCGGATGCTTCCCCCCCGGACCGATCGCCCCGGAGGCGACGTAATCGCCCCCTTCTCCTTTTTGGCAAAAACCCAGCTCTTCCAGTTCAATAATCTCGGAAATGGTAAAGCAATCATGCACCTGGACCACATCAATATCCTCGGGGGTAAGCCGGGCATTTTTATAAGCCACTTCACCGGCCTTTTTTAAATGAGGCCACTCGGCCAGAGTTTCCCCCGGCCATCCGGCAGACATACTGTGAGTGGCATGCTGTCCGGTTCCCCGGATATAGACCAGAGGCCGGTCCGATAGTTCCCTGGCCCGCTCCTCTGATGCAATGATTACCGCTGAAGCCCCGTCAGATAGAGGACAACAATCATAGAGGGTGAAGGGGTCCGCAATCACCCGCGCCTTCAGGGCTTCCTCCATAGTAAGGGTCTTCTGGGAAAAATGGCCCTTCGGATTATTCGCTCCGTAATTGTAATTATTAACCGAAACATGTGCCATCTGTTCCTTGGTGGTGCCATAACGCTTCATATGCAACTTCGCAATCATGGCAAAGAACGGCGGCGGTACCCCCAGCCCCATGGCGGAATCCCAATCATGGTCATTAACCATCAACTGGGTATAATTGGTCTCCCATCTCTGGGGCATGTAGACTTTTTCTCCTCCGGTTACCAGGACTATTTCCGCGATGCCGCTTTCAATCAGTCCCTTGGCCAGAATAATGGCAGTATTGGAGCCGGAGCAAAGTGTATCCACCCGGACACAGATTGAGGTGGGCCTTAACCCCAACCGGTGAACTACCAGGGGAGCGGTATTCAATGCATTGGAATGACGGCCGGCCATAGTGGTAGCGACAATTAGCCCATCAATATCAGAGGGTTTAAGTCCGGGAATGTCATCGGCACAGGCCCGGGCCGCTTCCTGGATCATATCCAGTAAAGAAGCCTGACGGACACCGATTTTACTGATTCCCCCACCTACAATCACCGCATTTTTCTTCATTACCATTCGAGTATCTCCTTATCGAAATATCTGCAGACGTCACATATGATGTCATGTTATACCAAAATATTTACCATGTCAAGAACTTACTGACTGGTCAGATGATAGATTTATATATGAATTCAGGACAGCGAATAGGAAATAGAAAAGAAAACGGGGTACCATTGAGCAGGGATATTTGGAAGCAATTGATTATAAGCCAGAATAAGCTACGGCAGTAACGTTACTGCCGTAGCTTATTTAAAATCACCGCACAAGTGCATTTTACATAATGCTACAACAGGCGGCCCACGTGTGCTCCGTCCCGGATAGATTCCGGAAGCAGACGGGGAGCGAGGCAATGACCCACAAGGTGGATTTCTTTTACTTTGCCTTTCAACGCTTTATACAGGGCATCATCGGCTGTCCCATTGGCCGCTACGACCACGGAGTCAACGTTTTCAATGCGCCTTTCCGCTCCCGTTAACACGTTGAAAGTGACTACAGCGTTTTCTTCGATTTTCTTCACCCGGGTTAAGGGGGTAACCGTCCCCCCATTGCTCAACAGCTGTCCGTACATGAAGGCCAGGGTACCGCTTTCCAGCAGGCTTCCGGCGTAGAAGCAATGTGTAATCAATTCCACTTTCTTGCCCTTTTGGGCCAGGAAATTCGCCACGCCTAATGCCTGGTCATGCTGCTCTACAGCAATGACAACCACATTTTCACCTACCGCAACGGTTTCCTGAAGCACATCCCGTATCCAGAAAACATTCGCACCATCACCTCCAGGCACCGGAGGTTTTGCAGGCCTGGACCCGGTGGCCAGGACTACAGCATCGGGATTATTCTCTATCACCATTTCCGCCGTGACTGTGGTTCCGGTCACTATTTCAATCCCCAGAAGCTTCATCTGATAATTATAGTATCTGACAGCCTCAGCAAAGTCTTCCCGCCTGGGAATTCGAGCAGCTATGTTCAACTGCCCGCCCAGCTCATTCTCCTTTTCGAATAGAGTGACCTGGTGCCCCCTTGAAGCAGCGACCCTGGCGGCCTCCAGTCCGGCCGCTCCGCCGCCTATCACCATCACTTTCTTTTTAACTGCGGCCGGAACCAGTGTTGCCATCTCCTGTTCCCGTCCTGCCTCAGGGTTAAGAGTACAACTGATGGGGAGTTTCCTCAAAAGGTTCATATCGCATGCCTGCATACAGGCGATACATTTACGGATTTCGTCCAGTCTCCCAGTTCGTGCTTTATTCGGCCATTCAGGATCGCAGATAAGAGCTCTGGCCATACCGATAAGGTCGGCCTGATTATCAGCCAGGATGGTCTCTGCCTGTACCGGATCATTAATCCTGCCGTGGCAGACTACCGGTAAATTGACCGCTTCTTTGACACCAGCGGCCAGATAAACGAAACATCCCAGGGGAAAGTGCATGGGAGGAATATGCCCGGCAAAGCCATCAGAGATACTCAGGTAATCTACTTTGCCTTCCTGTTCCAGTTTGGCAGCAAGAATCTTCGTATCATCCAGAGTGGTCCCCCCATCCATCAGCATATCTCCGGAAAGCCTGACACCAATTACGAAGTCCGGTCCGGCAGCTTTCCTGACCGCTTCAATAACTTCCAGATGCAATCTGAACCGGTTCTCCAGACTGCCGCCATACTCATCGTTACGTTTATTGGACAGGGGATTTAGAAATGCCAGGAGAAGCATCCCGGCACCCACGTCGGAACAGACCTCTACTCCATCATATCCCGCCTCCCGCATCTTATAGGCAGTATCGGCGTACGAGTTTATGAACTGCTTAATTTCATCGATATCCATCGCGTGGGGCGCATCGTTACCCAGCGGATTGGGCAACAGTCCAGCCACTCCCCCCATACCAGACGGGGAAAGTCCGGCCCCCCCGGCCTCCAGAAAACCGGTAAGCTGACCGTAATGCACCAGCTGTGCCACTGTTTTCGCTCCGTGCTCATGAATAGCCTGGCTAATCATTTTATAAGCCGGCAGTGTATTGTCATCATGGGTTGCAGCATAGCCGCGCGCTGTGGTTAAAGGCCAGACCGCATTTTGAGCTGTAACGATTAAGCCGGCTCCTCCTTTTGCTCTGGCCGCCATATAATGCATGACTCTTTCATTAGGAGCGCCTTCCATCGGAAAATAATTGGTACCATGCGCAGACCAGACGATTCGGTTACGAATGGTAATACTGCCTACCTTCAAGGGGGAAAACAGGTACTTAAGTTCTTGCTCTTCCATATCAATATCTCCTTAATCCAGAAAAACTCAAATATAAAACAAACATTCACAAACACACATCAGACATCAAACTCGCTTGTTCCTGTCCGCGGTTTGCATATCGGAATTGCGAATTTGTTTCTTATTTGAGATTTGAAATTATTCCAGAATTTCGTGCCTGGAATTGCGAAATTTTACTTTGAAGGCCACAATATTTCCTGCATTACTTTTAACCCATACTGGGCCATCGCCTCATCTCCTTCTCCCGGAACCCGTCCACCAACGCCGATGGCTCCGTATACAGTCTGCTCACCAGGTTTTACGATTACCGTAGCTCCTCCCTGAGATAAGGCTACATAGCGGGTATCAAAATCTACAGCGATATTCCGGTTCATACTCTGCATCATTTTGGACAGCTTGTTTGCATCATTCCTGAAATGGGCCGCAGTATAAGCCTTCTTTATAGCCATATAACCACCACTATCCACATAGCCCTGGACTTTTCCCTCTTCTAAAGGCACCGAGTCCATCTTGGCAAAACAAATAAGGTCTCCAGCAGGATCTACGATGGCAATTGCGATGGGTAAGCCTCCCTGTCTTTTGTTCTCTTCCACCATTGCTTGAATGGTCTTCAAAGACTCGTCCAGTCCGATGACTTTTTTCTCGTACATTTCAGCGACCTCCTCATATTTTTTATTTTAGGGAACTATCTTTTCCTGTTTTAGATATTTCAGCAGATTTGCGGCAATTTCTGCAGGATTACCTTGTAATACATCCGTCTTTTTTTCCGAAATACCGCCAGACATGATTAATCTCATCCTCTCAGCCGCCGGCAAATTACTGTCAGGGGTGAATAGCTTTTTCGGTCTTGGCTTTGGTATTGAAAGCCCCTGCTTTTGCAGAGCGGTATCCCTTGACCTTATTTGTTCCGGCGCCAATCCGAGCTCGGTCCGACCAAGCTGTTCTATGGTCTTTCTCTGAGCGGCGATGAGAACCGGCAGACTTGCATATCTGGGGACATTGATGCCGGCTTCCACGGTAAGCAATGCGGGTAGAGAGGTCTCGATGACTTCCCGGTTGCCTCCTTCAAGTTTTCGATGAGCGATAAGCTTTTGAGAGCCGGGAGATACGTCAATATTTGTAACAGCGGATACCAGTGGAATATCCAGCATACTGGCTATCAGGCTGCCCACCTGACCGGCATTAGTATCAACAGCCCTTACACCGCAGAGAATCAGATCGAATTCCATTTGTTTGATTGCCTCTGCCAGAACAACCGCAGTGGAATAGCTGTCCGAACCATCGAAATCAGCATCAGAGAGAAGTATTGCTTTATCAGCACCTAGCGAAAGGCATTCACGCAAAGTATCCAGGGCTGAAGACCGGCCCAAACTTAACAGAATAACCTGTCCTTCATTTGACTTTTCCCGGATACGTACGGCCTCTTCAACAGCCAGCATATCGTAAGGATTAACAATACAGGTTAAATACTCATTTTCAATAGAGATATTCCCCGAATCCAGGTTTGTAACCGAGGATATATCCGGAACCTGTTTAACACAAACAAGAATATTCATCGAGACCCTCCTCCCAACTTTTCCACGATTGCACCGACTACCTCTTTCGCATCTCCTACTATGCTTAAATCTGCCAGCTTAAAAATAGGAGCACCGCGGTCTTTATTAATAGCGATGATTATCCTGGAATCCTTCATGCCCATCGTATGATAAACCGACCCGGATATCCCTACGGCAAAATACAATTTAGGACTAACCGTCATCCCTGTTTGACCGACCTGTCTTGTAAAAGGCACCCACCCTCTATCTACGAGAACACGAGATGCCGCAACACATCCTCCCAGTAATTCCGACAGTTTTTCCAAGAGGTGAAAACCTTCAATATCAGTAACACCGCCTCCGCCAGCAACAATCAACTCAGCTTCGTTAATACTGAGAGTACGCGGATCAGCTTTGAGGAAACCGGTAACCCGGCTGCACACTCTGGACAAATTTAACTGTGGTTCCACCTGTATAATCTCAGTCTTACGGTTAGTTTTAAGAGGCTTTGTGTCTCCTATACCGGCTCTAACGGTAGCTATTTGAGGTCTGGCAGCAGGGAATATTACGGTTTCAGCTATCTTTCCGTCAAAAATAGACCTGGCTGCCGACAACTGGCCACCGTCACTGAGTTCCAGACTGATACAATTCGCAGCTATCCCTATTCTCAGCAGAGCCGCCAGTCTGGAAGCAATATCCTGCCCGAATGGCGTGGTGCTGCACAGCAATATTTCCGGTGTTTTTTCCCGGACAAGATTCAATAATGCTTCAGCATAAGCTTCTCCGGTAAAGCCTTTTAACGATTGAGCATCAATGAGATATGCTTTGTCGGAACCACAAGAAGTGAGCTTGTCCTTCAGCCCGGTTGAATCATCGCCAAAGACTACAAGACAAAGCTCTCCCTGAGACTTATCAGCGAGATTGCGACCTTTATTGAGCATTTCAAGGGAAATCTCCCGCAGTTGTCCGTCAACGTATTCAACCAGAACCCAGACCTGATTCTCTAGAGTCATATTCGATAGGTTTCCTTTCCGGATCAATTAATCTACCATTTCCAACCCGCACCGTGATGCAAGCGGCGAGAATCCAGAACCCGATTCCTTTCGCTAGATTTTCCTGGCTGTAGTATAGGCATCAGCAATTGAATCAAGCAATCTTCTCGGCGTTAAAGCCTGCCCGACCAGATAAAGCTCCTTTATTTTTCCTTTCAAAGAATAATATAAAGAGTCATTGGTCTTTTCATCAGTGCAAAAAACTACCGTATCGATACCATTAATCTGCCTTTCAGCATTTGTAAGCACATTATAGACGGTAATCGTACTATCCTGTATCTCTTTTAAAGCGGTAAGGGGTGTAATGACAACACCCTTACTGAGAGCTCTGAAATGAGCGGTTTCAATTGTATAGATATCGGCTGCACTGCCGGCAAAAACGGGTTCGGTAATGAGCTCCACCCGTTTTCCCTTTTCTGCCAGAAAATCGGCGACATCCAGACCATATATATGATTCTGATAATCTACCACCAGCACGTTTTGACCTGCTTGTACTTCCTCCAGCAGTATCTGCCTCATTTCAACAACGTTATTGGAGTTAGCTCCCGCAATGTCAGGAATAAAGGGTATTCCTCCGGTAGCCACCACTACAACATCAGGATTTTGTTCAATAACCATTTCCGGAGTTACAGTTACTCCAAGGTGGACATTAATATTAAGCAGTTTCATCTGATACGAAAGATACCTTTTAGCTTCTGCGAAGTCCTCCCTGCCGGGAGACCTGGCTGCGATATCCAGCTCTCTGGCCAATTCATCGTTCTTTTCATACAGGTCAACTGTATGCCCCCTCAATGCAGCCACTCTTGCGGCTTCCATTCCGGCAGCCCCACCTCCGATTACCATAACTCTTTTCTTTGTCTCCGCCGGAACGATTGGGCCCATCGTCTCTCTTCCGGTTTCATAGTTGAGGGCACAGGCAATGGGTTGTGCCAGGTAACTGGGACCAACACAACCTTCGTTGCAGGCTATACAGTGGCGGATTTCATCCAGTCTTCCCTGGCGGGCTTTGTTGGGCATTTCAGGATCACACATGAGAGCCCGGGTCATCCCTACCAAATCGGCTTGATTATTTTCGAGTAAAGATTCTGCCAGCACAGGGTCATTAATTCTCCCTACAACAACCACCGGCAGATTTACCACCTCTTTAATTCCAGCAGATATATAAGCAAAGGCGCTCAGCGGAAAGCTCATTGGAGGCACATGTCCGGCCCCCAGGGTGTCAGCGCAGGCAAATATATAATCAAGTTTGCCGGTAGCTTCCAGTCGCTGAGCAATCTCTCTGGCATCATCCAGTGTATTTCCATGCTTATCCGTCCACCAGACCCTCTCAACAAAATCATCACCATTAAAACGAACCCCGAGAGGGAAATCCCGGCCTGCATTCTCCCGAATGGAATCAATGCATTCCAGGAGAAAACGCATCCGGTTTTCCAGGCTGCCCCCGTATTCATCTTTTCTAATATTCAATGCCGGAGACAGGAACTCGGCTTGAAGCATGCCCCAGGCAGCCATAATCTCAACGCCATCATAACCGGCTTCCCGCATTACGGCAGCCGTTGTACCATAAGTCTTAACTATGCGCTTGATATCATCTTTGTCCATCTCCCGGGGGATACTTTGGCCTCCCTGCGAAAACAGTCGTCTCACCTTGACGGGTGACGGAGCTAAGGCAGCCCCTCCTCCAAGCATCCTCCCCCAGGCACGTCCCCCATGATGGAATATCTGTGCAAAAATCTTAGCAGGATACTGGTGGACGGCGTCGGAAACCTTTTTCAAATCGGGAACCATTTCGCTGGTAGTGGCAAAGGAAATATGGGGTGAAGACATGAGAAGTCCCGCCCCACCTTTAGCCCTGGCAGCGAAATAATGCTGTACTCTTTCTCCGGAGAGCCTGTGGAAAGCCCCCGTCATGACTATCCTGTTAGGCAATGTCACCGTTCCTATTTTGATTGGAGAAAATAGATGCTTGAATGTTTGCTCAGACAAAGCGTACCTCCCTTAATACCCAAACTTTATTGTTAACAGCTTGATATACGAGAATTCTGGCGATTCGGGAATCCAAAAAGAGTGTTTTCCTGGAGTAATCCTTTCAGGTATAATATTTTCGCACGATAAAAGAAGGCAAACGTTCATAATAAATATTGAACATTTGCTCATAATAATATAAATAATGCAAATTATTGTCAATATCTTTAACGATTATTCTAGCATCAAGTTCGCTTAACATAATGGCTTTCGGTCAATGTGCTGAAATGAAACACCGGCCTGTCAATCCGTCTTAATATCAACGGACAATGTTTCATACCCCCGGGCACAAAAATTAAAGCACTTTTAGTGATAATATGTTTTTCGTCTTCTAACCAGAACTCTATCTCAGCACCCAAATCATGGGGGGCTTCCGGATTGTTGCCAAAAAATCCGATAATCTCATCGGAATCATGCACATGAGATTGAGACTCCTTCATACTTTCAGATGGCACCCGGAAATACCAGGAACAATTCATCTGAAATGCCCCATTGACCACATCATCATCAATCCAGAGTGTCCGGCTTGCCCATTTTGCATAACTGGCATTAAATTCAGGTGTAAAGCGCTGTGGAGTCTTGAGTTCGGTAACGATATATTTCCCATACTTTGAGTCTTCCATGAAAAAATACACCCCCTTTATCTTCCCATTAAGACTGAAGTGCCTTTATTATAGCACTTCCCTATTGATAATTACCCGGTATCATTCAGACGGCTTAGACATCTCATTTATCCCGGTTTGGGAATATCCATTCCGCTGCAAAATGAACCCTGTTCAGACTGATTTGAACACCTCATCATAAGCGATTGGGTATAATTAAGATAGGGATTTCAACAAGGTACTGGCAAAGTCAGGGCTATTAACAGTTTTCTGGATACTGCGGATATTATAAGCTCATCTTTATTGCAGTATAGTATGTGATTAAACAGGGTAACAGGGAGGAATTAAATGAAAAAGGCAGGCCCGGTTATCGCAGATAAAGCCGACGGGAAGACCGCACAGGGTTTCGAGATGAATCTGGACAACATTGATGCGGTAATTTTCGACATGGACGGGGTCATAACGGATACGGCTTTAATTCATGCCGCTTCATGGAAAAAGATGTTCGACAGTTATCTTAAGGAAAGGTCCATTGAGCAGAAAGAAAAGTTTATTCCCTTCAATATTGATCCGGACTATTACCGGTATATCGATGGTAAACCCCGTTTTGATGGAGTTAACAGTTTTTTAGAATCCCGCGGAATACACCTGCCTCTGGGTAATCCGGAAGATATGGAGGAGAAGACTATTTACGGTCTGGGCAACCGGAAAAACGAGTATTTTCTACAGCTATTAAAAAAAGAAAAAATTAAGGTCTATCAGTCGACCGTGGACATGGTAAAAGATTTAAAGGAACACGGGATAAAAGTCGGAGTCATTTCCTCAAGCCGTAATGCCCCGGAGATACTGGGCGCCGCACAGATATTGGTTCTCTTTGATGTTAAAGTTGATGGCCTGGATTCTACCAGGTTGGGTTTGAAAGGCAAACCGGAACCGGACATCTTCCTTGAAGCTGCCAGAAAGCTGAACGTATCGCCGGAGCGGGTTGCCGTCTTTGAAGATTCTCTCTCCGGAGTGGAGGCCGGTAAAAGGGGAAATTTCGGACTGGTAATCGGGGTTGACAGGGTTGGGCAGGGGGAAATTCTCAGGCGGAGCGGCGCCGGTGTAGTTATTCATGATTTGTCCCAAATCAGTATAATAAAGCGAGCCAGGCCAACTATAAGAAAAAGAAAGATTCGAGAATTACCTTCGGCGTTAGAAAAAGAAACCGCAATCTTTAACCGGTTCAGACAGGGTACACCCATTATTTCCCTGGACTATGACGGGACACTGACACCAATTGTAACAAATCCGGCGGATGCTATTCTGGGAGAGAAAACACGGCGGATAATCAAGCGCCTGGCCCAGCAATGGACAGTAGCAGTAATTAGTGGCAGAGATTTAAACGATGTCCGGAACATGGTTGGAATCAGTGATATTATTTATGCCGGAAGCCACGGATTTGATATTGCCGGCCCCGGGGGCAGTTACCGCAGCCTCAGCGAAGCCGAACGTTTTCTTCCTTCATTAGACAAAGCTGAGAAAGAATTATATCCGGCATTAGAAAATATCCCCGGGGCCAGAGTTGAGCGAAAAGGATTTGCTATCGCCATACATTATCGGGAAGTCAAAGAAGCTCAGGTTGCC
This sequence comes from uncultured Dehalococcoidales bacterium, assembly GCA_964541585.1. Taxonomy (GTDB): domain Bacteria; phylum Chloroflexota; class Dehalococcoidia; order Dehalococcoidales; family UBA3254; genus CAZIQW01. The sequence continues at coordinate 19,354 of CAZIQW010000006.1, forward strand.
GATCTGAAGAACAAGGTTAAACAGGTATTCCAAAACCAGAATAATCTCAAATTGAAAACAGGGAAAAAAATATTTGAGTTTCTTCCGGATATTGACTGGGACAAGGGAAAAGCACTTCTTTCCTTATACGAGACCCTTTACGTGGATAGGAGTAAAATAGTGCCCCTGTTTATTGGAGATGATGTTACCGATGAAGATGCATTCCGGACGATTGGCACAACCGGTATCAGCATTTTTGTCGGGGAGAACGACCATGAAACATGCGCTCAATATGTGCTGAAAAATCCCGCTGAAGCAACCACTTTTCTCAGCGACCTGGCTGATTTTGCCGAAAGAGAGATTTCCAGAGGCGTCTGGACCCTGGTTTATGAAAACTTCGATCCGGCAGCGGAGGGGTTAAGAGAAGCTCTGTGTACAACCGGAAACGGCTATTTCGCCACGCGCGGCGCGGCTCCCGAATCCCATGCCGATGATATACATTATCCCGGCACCTATGTCGCCGGACTCTACAACAGACTGCAGTCACATATTGCCAGGCAGACATTAGAACACGAAAACCTGGTAAATGTGCCAAACTGGCTACCGCTTTCTTTCCGTATTGAAGACGGGAACTGGTTCGATGTCCAACAGGTTAATATACTGGAATATCGCCAGGAATTAGATTTGCTCCGGGGTATCTTAAGCCGTCTCGTTCGTTTCAGCGACAACCAGGGACATCACACCAGAGTATTTCAACGACGTTTTGTACACATGGGCGACAAACATATGGCCGGACTGGAGACAACCATAACAGCAGAAAACTGGTCCGGAACAATTCAAGTTCGCTCAGCCCTGGATGGACAGGTTACCAACAGCGGTGTCGCCAGGTACAGCCAGCTTAGCAGCAGTAATCTGAAACCGGTTGAGTCCAGAGCGATAGACCGGGAAACAATCTATCTCCAGGTGCAGACCAATCAGTCAAAAATTTATGTATCTGAGACCGCCCGGACCCGGATATGGCGCAGAGGGGAACAGCTATCAATAGAGCCCCGGGTCATTGAGAAAACGGGATATATCGGACAGGAGTTCTCCGTACCTGTAACAGAAGGTCAGGATTTTACCGTTGAGAAGATTGTCTGTCTTTTTACCTCAAGAGACCCTGCAATCTCCGAAAGCGGCCTGGAAGCCCTTAAAAGAATAGAGCGTGCTCCCAGTCTGGAGAAGTTATTGAATAGCCATATACTTGAATGGGACCATATCTGGCAGCGCTGCCGCATCATGATAAAGGATGAAGAACATACGGCCATGGTGCTCAACCTTCATATCTTCCATCTGATACAGACGGTTTCACACAACACAATCGACCTTGACGTCGGCGTGCCGCCGCGCGGTTTACACGGTGAGGCATACCGCGGTCATATATTATGGGATGAATTATTCATCTTTCCCTTTTTGAATTTCCGCATCCCGGATATCACACGTTCATTATTACTCTACCGCTATCGCCGTTTGCCGGAAGCTCGCTGGCTGGCAAAACAGGAAGGTTACGCAGGAGCGATGTATCCCTGGCAAAGCGGTAGCGACGGACGTGAGGAAAGCCAGACTTTACACTTGAATCCCCGTTCAGGACGCTGGATACCGGACAATTCATGGACGCAGCGTCATGTGAATATCGCCATAGCTTATAATGTGTGGCTGTATTATCAGGTTACCTCCGACCTGGCCTTCCTTTCTTATTACGGGGCCGAAATGTTTATTGAGATTGCCCGTTTTTGGGCAAGCATAGCCAGGTATAACCGTTCCCTGGACCGCTATGAAATACATGGAGTGATGGGACCGGACGAATACCATGACGCTTATCCCGATTCGAAAGAACCGGGCATCGATAATAATTCCTATACCAATATTATGGCTGTCTGGATATTGTGCCAGGCCATAAAAATACTGGAGATTCTCCCTGAAAACCGCAAGGAAACCCTCTGTGAAGACCTGGGACTGACGCGCGAGGAGATAAACAAATGGGATGATATCAGCCGAAAAATGCGCATCGTATTCCATGATGAAGGCATCATCAGCCAGTTTGAGGGGTATGATAATCTGAAGGAATTTGACTGGCAGGGATACAGAGAGAAATACGGCAACATTGAAAGACTCGATCGTATCCTGGAACTGGAAGGCGATACACCTAACCGCTATAAAGTATCCAAGCAGGCCGATGTTCTGATGCTTTTCTACCTCCTGTCTGCCGATGAGCTACACGGGCTATTTAACCGTCTTAATTACCCTTTCCAACATGAGACCATTCCCAGAAATGTCGAATATTATCTCAAACGTACTGCTCACGGCTCGACGTTGAGCCGTATCGTTCATTCCTGGGTGCTGGCACGTTCCCGGCGTGAATTATCCTGGCATCTATTCAAGGATGCCCTGGAAAGCGATGTGTCCGATATACAGGGAGGGACTACCCAGGAAGGCATTCACCTGGGAGCTATGGCCGGAACGGTCGACCTTATGCAGCGATGCTATACCGGTATTGAGACCTGGGGAGACAAACTCTGGATAAATCCCAGCATGCCTGAAGAATTGAAAGAGATAGATCGGAAGAGCACACGTCTGAACTCCAGTCACCGCTCATTATCTC